>JAFGPI010000038.1 GCA_016926065.1 Candidatus Krumholzibacteriota bacterium | reverse complement strand
TGGCCGGTCACCCTCTCAGGCCGGCTACCCATCGGAGCCTTGGTAGGCCGTTACCCTACCAACAAGCTAATGGGACGCGGGACCATCTCCAAGCGACAGCTTATAAATAGAGGCCATCTTTGATTTCCGGACATGCGCCCGGAAATATTATGCGGTATTAGCATTCCGTTAGGAATGTTATCCCCCACTCGAAGGCAGGTTTCCCACGCGTTACTCACCCGTTCGCCACTTTACTCGCGATTAAAAACCGCTTTCTCGTTCGACTTGCATGCCTAATCCACGCCGCCAGCGTTCATTCTGAGCCAGGATCGAACTCTCCGTTGTAAAAAATCATAAAGAACGACTGCCCGAGGGCAGCGTTCGATTTGGCGGTTCTTTCCAAAACCTCTGGAATTATAAAATAATTCCTCGGGCCCACATTATCGGCTGGTTCATCACACACTATTTCTTTTTCAAAGAGCGTATTTCCCTATTAGGAAATTATTTCCAGAAGATCAGTATATTCAATTTTACGGATCGTGTCAACCTCAAATCATAAATAACCTAAATTATTTGTTCATCGTGGAATCGGACACGTTCCGTTTTCTTCTTATTCTCGCATTTATATAATTCATTCCTGATCTTTTGTCAACTGCTTTCGGCAAAAAAAATGAAAAATTTCACATTTTTTCCCTTTTCCCGATCATAATCCATAAAAAAGCTGGATATCTGCTCCAAATAGCAGTAATTTTGCTACGGTCCGGAAAGATGGAATTCATGGCAGTGCGGGTGGAAAAATGCACCTCAGACCGATTAAACGCGGTGAAAAACTGGCCCTTCAGATAATCACCATTTTTATAGTGGTTATAATCGGAATATCCACCGCCGCCTACAAGTGGTTTTCCCGGGATCTCCCGTCCATGGCCAGGCTGGAAATGATCGAACCTCTTCTCAAGACCAAAATCCTGGCCGCCGATTCCACCATCCTCAGGGAATACTACAAACAGAACCGCGAGCCCCTGAAAATCGATGAGATCCCCCAGTATATGAAGGATGCCTTTATCGCCTTCGAGGACCGGCGTTTTTACAAGCATTTCGGAATAGATCCGATCCGCATCCTGGCGGCCGCCTGGAAGGATATAAAACACAGGCGGATAGTGGAGGGGGCCAGCACCATAACCCAGACCGTGTCCACCGATCTTTTCCTTACCAAGGATCAGAACTTCGCCCGCAAGATCAAGGAAGCCCTGCTGGCGTTCAAGATAGAGCGAACCTATTCCAAGGACGAAATACTGGAACTCTACCTCAACCAGGTTTACTTCGGTGAGGGAAGTTACGGCATCGAAGCCGCCGCCAAGAAATACTTCGGCACCTCGGTGAGGGAACTCGAGCTCCACCAGATGGCGCTGCTTCCCTGCCTGCAGAACAATCCGACAATTTTTAATCCCCATAACCATCCCCAGCGGGCCGTGCAGCGCCGCAACGTGGTCCTGAGGTGCATGTACGACTACGGCTCCATAAACCAAATCCAGCTTGACACCCTCCAGTCAAAACCCTTGGACGTGGTTCCCAGAACAAAGGGCGGCCGGAATTTCGCCGGATACTTCACCGAATATATCCGCCAGATACTGGTGCAAAAATACGGCGAAACCGCCGTTTATAGCGGAGGTCTGACGGTGTACACCACCCTGGATCCCACTCTGCAGAAGGCGGCCGAGGACAGCATGGAAACCTTCCTTACCAAGCTGGAAACGGATAACGGCTACGAGCTCACCCGCGCCGCCTACCTCGACTCGGTGGACGCGGGATATAACATAGAACCCGATTATCTCCAATCGGGAGCGGTGGCGATCGACCCGCGAAACGGACATATCAAGGTGATGGTGGGCGGCCGCGAATACAGCGAGAAAAAATTCAACAACGTGCTGCAAGCCAAGAGACAACCGGGATCCGCCTTTAAGATGTTCATCTACCTGGCCGCGCTGGAGAACGGCTACAGCCCCTCGGACATGCTGCTGGACACTCCCATAGTTATCGAGATGCCCAACGGCGAGGTATACAAACCGCGCAACTTCAGCCGCCAGTTCCACGGAGCCGTTTCCCTCCGCTACGCCTTGGATAAATCGATCAATATCCCCTCGGTGAAGCTGCTGCGCAAACTGGGGGGTCCGGCGGTCATCAATGTCGCCCGCCGGATGGGTATAAACAGCCACCTGATGCCCTATCTCTCCCTGGCCCTGGGCGCCCAGGAGGTCACCCTGCTGGAGCTCACCTCGGCCTTCGGAGTCCTGGCCACCGGCGGAATCCGGGCGGAACCGATGGCCATACTCAAGATCGTCGATAACAACGGTAACATCCTGGAGGAATACCGGGAAACCCAGGAAGAGGTTCTCTCCCCCCAGATCGCCTACCTGATGACCGATATGCTGCAAACCTCCGTCGACGAGGGAACCGGAAGAACGGCCCGCAACATGGGGCTGCGCATACCTTGCGCGGGCAAGACCGGGACCACCGACATGGAAGGTGATGGCTGGTTTATAGGATACTCCCCCGACCTGGTGGTGGGGGTATGGACCGGGTTCAGTCACCAGGTGGTCCCGATGGGGAAAAACATGGTGGGAGCCAAGGTGGCCCTGCCCCTGTGGACCTGGATCATGAAAGCCGCCCATCCCGGCAACCAGGGTCCCGAATTCAAACGCCCGGAGGGAATAACCGAAGCCATGATTTGCGAGGAATCGGGGCTGTTGGCCACTCCCTACTGCAAGAAGGTCCGCCGCGAATTATTCATCGCGGGAGCGGAAACCACCCGCAAGTGCGATCTGCACCGGATAAGCGCTTACGACCTGCTCGATCCCGATAAAGATTTCCGGGAACTGGAAAAGGAAGCTTCCGAGGATATCAAAGAGCCCTAAGGCGGCCTAATACCCGAGGGCCCAGGACCGGCCGATCATATCTGTTTCCACTCCTTCATGATCTGCACGCCCGCGCTGGTGCCTATGCGGTTGGCACCTGCCCGGATCAGATCGAGGGTCAAGGCGGCGGTGCGGATGCCGGCGGAGGCCTTCACTCCGAAATCTGGGCCCACGGCCCGGCGCATGATCGCCACGTCCCGGGGATTCGCTCCCGGGGGTCCGAATCCGGTGGAGGTCTTGACGAAGGCGGCGCCGGCCCCCTGGGCCAGTTTGCAGGCCCTTACCTTTTCCTCGTCGGTCAGCAGGGCGGCCTCAATAATAATCTTAACCAGCGCCTTTCTCCCGCAAATCCCTACCACCCCCGCGATATCCTGCTCCACCGCGTCGAAATCGCCCGCTTTGAAGGCGCCCACATTCATCACCATATCGATTTCCTCGGCTCCATCACGAACCGCGGCGGCGGCTTCAAACGCCTTCACCTCCATCCGTACCGCCCCCAGGGGAAATCCCGAAATGGAACAGACTTTGATACCGGAACCCTGCAATTCATACGCGACCAAGGGTACGTAATAAGTGTTAACGCATACCGAGTAAAATCCATAGGCCTTGGCTTCGGCGCAGATCTTTCTGATATCGTTGGAGGTGGCATCAGGCTTCAGCAGGGTATGATCTATGAGCCGGTTAATTTCAATGGCGTCCACCTCAATCTCCCTTCGCCGAATAATCGTCAAATCTTCAACGTGACCCCGGGGAAATATCAAACTGGGAGCAGGGTCAGGGGCGAATTTCAGTGCGGGAATTTCAACCGCACCTTGCCCGGTTCAACCTTGGGTCATCTCATGAATTCCCAATAGGCTTTTGGTGCTATCAATTTTCCCGCTGCGCAGGTAAACCCTCACTACCCGTTTACTAATCCGGCAGAGAACTTCATAATTAAGCGAACCGTCCCAGTGGGCGATATGGTCGGCGCTGATCTCTTCCTCACCCTGACGGCCGAAGATCACGACCTCCTCCCCCACCTCCGGCCGGTCAAAATCGGTAAGGTCGATCATCGTCATATCCATCGTCACCCGTCCGATGATCGAGACCTTGCGGCCCCGGAACAGCACCCTCCCCTTGTTGGAGAGACGGTGGCTTACGCCGTGGCCGTACCCGGCGGCAATAACCCCCACCGTCATATCCTCGGGAGCAATAAAGGTCCTCCCGTAGCTGACGCTGGCACCGGCCGGCACCTCTCTTACCAGGATGAGCTTGGACTTGAAACTCATCACCGGCACCACCTCGATCCGGTCCTTCAGATCGATGGAGGGGCAATGGCCGTAGGCCAGCAAACCCGGCCTGATCATATTAAAATGCGATGAGGGAAAATTAATCACGGCCGCGCTATTGGCGCAGTGAATAAATTGAAAAAGCAGACCCGCTTTTCGGAGATCCTCCAATATGCCGGTAAAGAAGCTGATCTGGTCCAGCGTGAAATCGATATCGCTGTCCGAGGCGGGAAAGTGGGTATAGATCCCATCCAGTTTAAGCCCGGGTAAATCTTTCACCCGCTGGATGATCTCCACGGCGCTATCCCGGGGCAAGCCCGCCCGCCCCATGCCGGTATCGATCTCGATATGCAGGGAGCATTCTGTACCGATTCTCACCGCGGCCCGCGAGGCGGCGGCCGCGAAATCGAAGGTGGAGGCGGTCACCGCCAGATCGTTCTGGAGCACTTCCTCCAGCTCCTCGGTCAGCACCGGACTGAGGATAAGTATGGGCAGGGAGATGCCGTCGTTTCTCAGTTCACGGCCCTCGTCCAGGGTGGCCACACCCAGCATATCGACCCCGCATTCGGAGGCGAAGCGGGAGATACGGACCGCTCCATGACCGTAGGCGTCAGCTTTAACCACTAGCAGGATCTTAGTTTCCGGGGGGATCAGATCCCGGATCCTTTCCAGGTTCCATTTGAAGGCATCAAGATCAACTTCCACCAAGGTAGGATACCTATCCATCATCCTCTCCCTCCGCGGCCGTTCCTTCCAATTCCTGACCCCGGTAGATGAACCGGTCCAGCAACTTGACATAATTGGTCCAGCTACTTTCGTGCGGACCGCCTTTTTCCAGTTCCATCAAGGCTCCCCTGATCTGGGCGTCCAGGTTATCTATATAGTTGAGGAGCAGGGCTTCAATGGTCATGGGTACGACCGGAGAGCCATGTTCCAGTTTGCCATGATGGCTCAGAATCAAATGTTTGAGGACCGTCTCCAGTTCCGGGGGGAAGTCGTTCAGGCCCCGCAGGTACTCATCCAGAAATTCCACTCCCAGGCAGATATGGCCCAGCAGCCTCCCCCGGTCCGAGTAATGTATATGATTGGTTACCGACAATTCCTCCAGTTTGCCGATGTCGTGCAGCAATACGCCGGCGAGCAGAAGGTCCCGGTCCGCCTCCCGGTAAACCTCCGCGATATCGTTGGCGATGGTGGCCATATCATAAACGTGCTCGGCCAATCCCCCGATATAAGAATGATGCCAACCCTTGGCCGCCGGGGCCGTAAGGAAATCCTTCCGGAAACTTTCAGTCCCGTATATCGTCTGCAGCAGGGCCCGGATATGCTCATTGTTAACGGAGGCTATCATCTTCAGGATATCATCGTAGATCTGATCCGTATCCCGGGAGGTGACCGGCAGGAAAACCGCCGGATTATATTCATTCTCATCCAGTTTCTCGATCCAGTTCACCTTCAGCTGCATCGATCCCTGGTAATCCTGGATTTCCCCCTTGACCCTGACTATATCGTCGACCTTTATCTTGGTTTCGGCCTCGAATGAGGGGTCCCAGTAAACACCCTTCAGCACCCCTTCCCGGTCGGAAAACTGAAAAAGGAGAAATTTGCCGCCAGTGAAATCTCTCCTCACCTTCTTGGCTACCACCATCACCCGCTCCACCGTGTCCCCGATTTTATAAGCTCCCGACATCCATCCTCCTTCTAGCGATTAAATAGACTCGACCGCTAATAACCTAATTCAGAGCAGCCATCCCGGTCAAGCGGAAAGGATCAGGGAGCGGGGGATAACAGAAAGGGACCAGATCCGGAAAGACTGTGGAAGCCGTTCGAGATCTGGTCCCCGGGGATACAGTATCCTCAGCCGGCGGATTCTACTGGGTGACCGCGATAACATCTCCGGCGTAGCGGAGGAACTCCACCCTTATCTTGCCGCCGATTTTAGTCGCGTTCCGGTAGCTTCTGGGGAACAGCGATTCGGATGGTTTCTCACCGTAATACACTCCCCCGTCGAAGTACAGGTTCTCCGCGATCAACGCCTTGACGATCAGTTCGACATCCGGGCTCAAATCTTCGAGGATGAAACGGACCTTTTCGAGATTCAACAGATAGGCCATTTCCGGTTCGCCCTTATAATTAACCTCTTCGTAAGAAATGGTGGTATTGGCCACCCTGAATTTGGTTTCATATATATCTTTAAGCTGGATGACGTTGGAGGTAAGGCCGTTGAGATTTACCTCCTCGAAATCACTTTCATCAAAACCCTTGATAATGGCCGGGAACTTAACACCGTATGGTTCTCCCACCTTGATGGTGTCGCCGCCGGCGATCATGAAATCAACCGTGAAATGAGGAGTGGGCGAAAAAATCTTCCGGGCCCCCACCACGAATTTCCTTCCTTCCACCATCCCGATCTTGCTTTCGATATCCACTCCGGTAAAGAACTCTATCAGGTTGCCTTCGCGGACCAGGGCCAGATCACCCTTGGCGGTGATGAAATGTGGTGAATCAAAACCGAATTTGAAACCCGGACTTTTTAATCCGGCAAGTGCCGCTTCCCGCAGGGTTACCATGGTGTAGGTTTCCTCCAGTTTACCCCCGCAACCAACCAAACCCACAGCCAGAAGAGCAGTTATCAATAAAATGGAAAAAAGCTTTGACATGGAAAAGCTCCTTTTCAGAAGTGAAAGAATCCCACCCTCTAATTCTTCGAAAACAAACTATTTTACCGTTGAAAATTAATATGCCCGCCCCGGGTTGTCAACAATTATTTGATGTAATTATAATTCAACAAGTTAGGATGGAAGCGGTCAAATAATCTTATTAATGCCCGCCTCCCCGCGCTTCCTTGTCCGTCAGGGGTACATCATATTGCCTGAAAAGGGTTCGCACTTCAGGATGAATCGCGATATCATCCGATAGAGGAATCAATTTCATCCTGCCGTAGGTGCACTTTCCCGTGGGCAGCAGGGACAGGTCGATCCGGCCCAAATATTGTCCCTGCCCTCCGGTGGCCAGGATCAGGGTTTTGCCGACCTTTTCCTCCCCCTTGATCACCGGCTTGCCATGTCCCACGATGGCCAGGTCAAAGCCGGGTATCTCGGCCAGCAGCTTTTTCGTTTTCTCCAATCCCAGATGGCTCAACAATATCAGGAAATCCGATTCTTTCTTCATCCGGGGTAGAATCTTGCGCAGGGTCTTATCCGCCGGTTGCAGTGCGAATCCGGAACGGTCGATGTAGCCGGGAAAGACTATCGACTCATCCAGCACTCCGGTAATTCCCACCTTGAAGCCGGTGTTCAACTCCTTGACCAGGTAGGGATGGGGAAAGATCAGCTCATCGGTTTGGGGATCCACCAGGTTGGCCGCCACAAAATCAAAGGAGGCATTCTCCGCCATGGTTTGTAAGAAGGGCAGACCGAAAATAAAATCTATTTCGCCCGGGGTGAAGGCATCCAATCCAATGACGCTGAGACACTCCATGGCCAGTTCTCCCTCTATCTTGGAGAAGGATAGATCCAGGCTGAAAATATCCCCGGCATCGAGTACCAACAGGTTTTTCGCCACCCGGCGCGTTTCCCCGGTATAGGTAGCCCTTCTGCCCAGGCCGCCCGTGTCTTCAACGGTACAGCCGCAGGAACGGATTTTCCCCAGCAGATCGCTGGAAAAGAGAACGGTCAGGCTGGTTTCCCCCACCGCCGTTTTCTCTCCCTCGTTTCCTCCGCCACACCCAGGGATGATCCAGGGGAGGATCCATATCCACGATAGTATCAGTATTGTCCGTTTCTTTTCAGAGATCGAAAAATTCATTCCCTAACTCCCGCATAAAGGTCCGGTTGCGCCCACTCCCAAAAGATTAAACCTTGCTCTGGTAATATCCGCGCGCAACGGGGGGTATTATAACACACCTTTAATGCGCTTTTCCAGTCTCCCCTTCCTATTCATACTTTCTGTTGTTTCTTTACCGCCTCTGCCATATTTTAAAGAAAACGCCTAGCCAGATCTTCGCAGAACGATGAAGGAGAGGGAGCAATAATGCCGGATAGAGATACTCGAATCTTCAGGGCGGCGGCGAACCTCGCGGCCGCCGCGGTAATGGCTTTATTACTGGCCGGTTGCGCGGGAACTCCCCCCCGGGAGGCCCCTCCTCAGCCGCTCCCGGAGCCCCCCGGTTTAACCGCCGCGGATATAATATTCGACGCCGAGACGGCCGCCGGCAACCAAGATTACGAAACAGCCATTTCCCTGCTGGAAGAACTCCTGACCCGGGAAAAGGATAACCTGGAGGCGCTCCGGTTGCTGGCCAAGGTTTACGCGGCCCAGGGGGATAAAGGAAAGGCCTCGGACGCCTGGAAAAATATATCCGCTCTCGATCCTTCCGATCCGGACGCGGCCTACGAGGTGGGGGCGATTCTGGCCCGGGAAAAGGAGTGGAACAGCCTCCGTGCCGGAATGCTCTCGCTGGAGTCGATGGGTAGGGCGGATAAACGGCACCACCTCTTGCTCGGCCAGGCCGCTCTGGAACTGGGATTGAAACAGGAAGCGGAGAAATACCTACTGCTGGCCGGTGACCTGGAGCTCGCGCAGTCCTTGCTGGGTAAACTCTATTACGAGCAGGGCAAGCTGCGCCAGGCGGAGGAGATTTTTACCGCCACCCTGCGCCACCATCCCCGCAATTACACGGCCCATCTGCACCTGGGCTACATACACTACAGCCGGGGAAATAATCAAGCGGCCCTGCGCCACTACCAAACCGCCCATAAGGTAAATCCCGACGACCCGGTGGCCTGTCTCAGCCTGGCCGCCCTCCATGAAAAAACCAAAAAGACGGAGCAGGCCATAAAATATTACCAGCGGGCGATCTCCCTTCCGGGCATCCCCCCGGATCAGCGGAAAAAGGTCTTCGTCACTTTGGCCAAGCTGGCGGTCGCTTCCCGCCGTTTCGATGATGCCTACCAGGCGATCAACCGCGGGTTGAAGGAATTTCCCCGTTCGGGCGGCCTATTCTTCTACTGGGGGGAAGGTCTCCTGCAACAGGGGAGAAATACCGAGGCCAAGCAGAAATTCAAGCGGGCCGCCGAAGATCCGGCCTGGAAGAATCCGGCTCTCACCCGGTTTCATTCCATCCGGGGATAAAACAAATAGCTTGAAAGATCAAGCCGCGCTGAATATCCTTATCTTCCGGAAGGAAGGGCCGCGGAGGACCGTGAGCGGACCGCGCGAACGCCGGCGCGGTTCGGCGGAGGTATGAATTATCCACGGAGAAGCCACCGGAGGAATGAGAAAAAACCGGACTATATACATTTTTAAGAACAGTTGGATGATTCTGGCCGTGGTACTGCTGGTAGCGATATTTTTGGCTATAAACTGGTATTACTACCGGAGAACCCGCTTCAGCCTCGATCGGGAACTCAGTATCCGCCTGCAATCGTTGGCCTCCTTGGTTTCCTCGACCATCGCGCCCTGGGAGGACGAACTGGCCGCGGGCGGTATCTTCCCCGAAGAGATACCCGATTCGGTATCGACCTTTCTGCGGGATATGAGCCGGGAATATTCCCTCTCCAACATCACCCTAGTCCGCGAAGACGGCCAGATCCTGCTGTCCCTCTACCCCGAACTGCTTTCACCCGGAGACATCTACCCCCTCTGGAGGATGGACCACAGGGCCATCATAAAGGCCCTGCAAGGGGCTCCGGCGGCCACCATGCTCTACCGGTCCCCCGGGGGAGATTACCTGAAGGCCGGCT
>JAFGPI010000037.1 GCA_016926065.1 Candidatus Krumholzibacteriota bacterium | reverse complement strand
GCGGTTTCGCCAGCGTTGTCGATGGAAATCTCTCCGGCATCACCGCGGGAGGGCTGGCTTGCGTGATCGACGGCAGCCTGCAAGGCATCTCGGCCGGCGGTTTAGCCAGTGTAGTCGGCGATGATGCCAGCGGCATTATGGTGGGAGGCTTCGCCTGTGTGGTCGAGGGAGACCTCTCCGGGATCACGGTGGGCGGGCTGGCCAACGTGGCAGATGGAAACGTGGAAGGGATCACCCTGGGCGGCCTGGCCAACGTGGTCGACGGAGACCTGACGGGAATATCGATCGGCGGGCTGGCCAACGTGGCCGATGGAGACCTGACGGGAATATCGATCGGAGGGCTGGCCAACGTGACCGATGGTGATTTGACCGGCATCAGCTTGGCCGGACTGAGCAACGTCTGCGCCGGCGAGATGTCCGGCATTTCGGTGGCGGGATTGGCCACCGCGGCCGAGGGCGATATCAGGGGGGTCCACCTGACCGGGGGAGCCCTGGTGACCGAATCCGATTTTTTCGGAATAGGCGCCGGGGTGATCGGTGCCTTCTCCCATGGCGACTTCGATTTTGACGAGGGACAGGATATTTCCTTTTACGGCTTTAAGGCCGACAACGCCGGGTTCCTGCTCCTTCACGCCATAGATATCGACATAGCCGACCAGCTGGTGGGATTATCCGCCAGCGGGATCGACATCCGGGCCGGAGAGATAACCGGATTCGCCTCCTCGGGAATCTTCGTCAAGGCCCACCGTCTGCATGGCTTTTCCGCCAGCACGGTCAACTACTACGACGAACTCCAGGTCGGCCTATCAGTGGGATTGGTCAACGTCGCCTCCCGCACCCAGGGAGTGCAGCTGGGGCTGGTCAATATTTCCAATGATGAACTGCACGGTTTCCAGCTGGGATTGGTCAATATCGCCCGGAACGTTCCCTCCTGGTTAAAGTTCCTGCCGGTGTTGAACCTGCATTTCGATTAAAACGTCCCTGCCGCCGCTATTTATTCCTCTTCCCGGCCGGGCGCGCCGGCGGGATGCTTTTAGATTCCGTACTTTTTCGACCAGTTGTGAATGGTGGCTTCGGTGACTTCCAGAATCCGCGCCACCTTCCGCTTGTTGTTACGGTGACGCGAGAGCAGCTGCCGCAGGATCTCCCGGTGGTAATCGTCCAGGGTGCTGTCCTCCCTCACCTTCAGGCTGCGGCCCGGAGATTCCCCGGCATGAATGTTCAGATGGGCCGGCGTGATCTCCCTGCTCTTTTGATATCCGGCCATGGTGGCGGCCAGGTGAATCTGGTTCTTCAGCATCCTCACGTTTCCGGGCCATTTATATCCTTCCAGCGCCTTCTTCACCTCCGGGGACAATTTGAATCTCCGGCCCGCCAGTTCCCCCTCAACCTTGAGGAAATATTCGGCGATCGGAACGATATCGTCCTTCCTCTCCCGCAGGGGGGGTATTTCCACCGGGAGCTGGGCCAGCCGGTAAAAAATATCCTCCCGGAAGCTGCCCTGTCCGATCGCTTCCTGCAGGTTGCGGTTGGTTCCCGCGATCACCCGCACATCTATATCGATCGGCTTGCTGTCCCCCATCCTCTCGATCTTCCTGGTCTCCAGCACCCGCAGCAGGTATTTCTGGCAATCCAGGTCCATCTCCCCGATCTCATCCAGGAAGAGCGTGCCTCCCTCGGCCAGTTCGAACTTTCCGGTACGATTGTTCACCGCGCCGGTAAAAGCTCCCTTTACGTGCCCGAAGAGGTCGCTGCGTATCATTTCCTTGCCTATTCCCCCGGTATTGCACTCCACGAACAGCTTACCCCGCCGCCGGCTGAGGTTATGGATCCGGCGGGCTATCAACTCCTTCCCCACTCCGGTCTCCCCGGTAATCAGCACCGTGCCCTCGCTGTGGGCGTAGATCTGGGACAATTCCATCACGTTCTTGATGGCCTGAGAGGAGCCGATGATCTCATCGTTAAGGGTGTTATACGATTCCAGGTGTTTCCGGTGGTCCTTTTTCAGTTCCAGCCTTTCCAGCACCGCCTTGACCTTGACCTTGAAGGCTTCAAAATTGAAAGGCTTCTCGACATAGTCCAGGGCTCCTTTCTTCATCGCCTCCACCGCGTTGGACACGTCCGCGTAAGATGTTACGATTATCACCCCGGTATCCGGGCTGTTCGCCGTCACCCAGTTAAGCAAGTTGATGCCGCTGTTCTTACTATCCATATTCCGGTCAGTTATGAGGAGCGCATAGTGGTTTTTCCGCAGCAGGGCCAGAGCCTCGCTCTCGGAAGATGCCCCGGTGATATCGTAAGGCTCCCTGCTCAGCACGCTGATCATGAATTCCAGGACATCTTTTTCATCATCGGCAACCAGAATTTTCGGCTTTGTGGCACTCAATCGGATTCCCTTCATCTCGCCGGCGGGGGAGCCCCCGGGAGGGTAATAATGAATTTCGCGCCCCGTCCGGGTTCGCTTTCCACCTCGATCTCTCCCTGGTGGGCCAGGATCACGGCCCTTACCAGGGACAATCCCATGCCGTTACCCCCCTTACCACTCTTGGTGGAATAAAACAACTTGAATATATCGTCCAGCCTGTCCCCGGGAATTCCGGGACCGTTATCCTCGATGGAAATCGTCCAGTGCTCCGGTGTTTTCTCCGCCCTTACGACGATCTCGCCCGCGCTTTTTTCGATGGCTTCCACGGCGTTATAAATTATATTCGCCAGGGCCTGCTCGATCTGCACGTGATCCACGAATATTTCCTCGCCGGCGGGGATTTCCTTCACCACCCGGATCTGTTTCTCATTCAACCGGCTCTTGCAATCAAAGAGGACCTGCTGGATCAGCAAGGCGATATCGACCGGGGCCGGATTAATCTTATTGGGACAGGCTAATCTGCGAATCCCGTCGTTGATCTCCTCGAACCTCTCCGCCGATCGGGATAAAGAATTGACCAGTTGCAGCGCTTCCTCGTCTCCCCCCACCAGGTCTTTCAGCCTCTCCAGCTTCTGTAGCGGCACCAGGGAATTTTTCATCTGGTGCGATATCTCGGCGGCGAAAGTCCCGATGGCGGCCAGCCTTTCTATTTCCAACGTCCGGGCGTGCTGATCGTTGATCTTTTCCAGCAGCAACGCGTTCTGAAAAGCGATGCCGGCCTGGGCGGCGACGGCCGAAACCAGCTGCGCGTCTTTCTCGTTGAACGAATAGCAGAGCGAAGAATTATCCAGGTATATCAAGCCGAGCAGTTCGTCCTGGAAACTGACCGGCACGCAAAGGATCGATTTGATGTTATGCTCGATAATGCTTTTCGCGTCCCGCAGCTCATCGCTCTCGCAAGCGTTGCCGTAGAGGGCGTACCGGCGCTCTTTTATCACCCGCCCGATAATGGTGGAGCTGAAGGTGTCTCCCGTGTCCACCTTTCCCGACGCGATCCGCGGCTCGAAGCCTTTTTTTCCCCTCACCAGAATTACGATCTTTTCCGCGGGAACCACCCTTCTGAGCTGGGTCAGAATATTATCCATGATCTCATCGATATCCAAGGAGGAGGAAAGCACGTTCGATATCTCCAGCAACGTTCCCAGCTGCAGATGCATCCGCTCCAGCTCCCCGATCTCGTCCACGATGCTGGCTTCCGCCGGGCCGGCTCCTTCGCCCGCCGCCAGGGTTTCACTTTCCCAATCGCGGTAGGTTCTTTTCAGCCGGGATACCTTGTCCTCGAATTCGCTCCCGGACAACTCGTACTCCGGCTTTTCCCGGTGTCCCCAGAGAAAGTGGAACATCTTCTTGCCGAACCTCACACAGTCACCCGGAGAAACCACGCCTTCGGTTACGGCGTCTCCGTTTACAAAGGTATGGTTTTTACTATTCAAATCCCGGATGACAAACTGATTGTCCACCAAGTCTATTTCGGCGTGGTGCTTGGAAACGCTCCTATCCTCTATGACGCAGTGATTATCGGGAAGCCTGCCGATGCGAAAGGGAATATCATCGACCTCTATCAGCACCGCCGTTCCGGCGGAGAGATCCTTTAAAAAATATTTGCCTTCCGGTTGATCCGACATGAAACCCTCTTTCAAGCTTCCCTCTTCCGTCCGTCCCCGGGAGACCAAACATCTCCGGTTCCGGTTTCGATCGCCGCCCTAATCAATCGTTATTTCAAAATAAATAGATGCTTATCTTATCATCCGGGACTCCGATTTTCAAGTCCCAATCCGCCGGGCGCCCCGCCCTACATCCTGAATCTGATCAGCCTCAATATTCCCACCAGGGCGGCTATGCCTCCGCAGACCACCGGTCCCCACCAGATAAAATAGCCGCCCCCGTTGGGATTGGAGGCGGCCGCCGAATAGGTGCCGATAGAAACGCAGAGTCCCAGTATGCAAAAGACCAGGCCCAACCCAAAGGTCGTCGAGGCCCGGGAGCGCAGGGTGGTAACCGCCTCCTCCACGATCTTCCAGGCGCTCTCGGAATCCAGGCCTTCCCCCACCAGACGGGTTACCACTTCGGTTCCCCTCTTTCCCTCCCTCAGGCTTTTCCGGGCGGTGGCTTCCCATTGCCGGGGCGAATAACTCTTTCCCGTGGCGACAGTCATGATCGTCTCCCTTCTCCTAGGGCCTGACGGCCCGCTCGATATCCTGGGCTATGTTATGCGCCACCCGGGTCATGCATCTGCCGATCATCTGCCGGGCCCCTCCGCCGAACACCCCTATCTGCGCCCGCTGCACATAATGGAAGGAACGGGGATCATCGCCATCCAGACCGATCTCCCCCTCCACCTCCAGCACCGCGGGGGCGACGAAAGGTATCAAATAGCGCAGGAACTGGTTGCCCTGGTCGACCTCGATTATCCTGATATTCACCCGGGAAGCCTCTTCCTGCTCGGTCCATTGCAGTTCGATACCCCGGCGCGCCGCTTTTCTCTCCAGCATCTCCTTGAGCGATTCGACCACTTCGGATTCATCAAAGGACAGCCTCACGGCGGCCCCCTCGCTGGCGCAACGGGCGCTGACCGCTTGTACATCCGTGTTGTTCATGATCTTCTCCTTCTCCCGGAGTCATTATCCCGGGGGCACAGTTCCTTTCATTTTCACCGCGGCCGCGCGCCGCAGATCCAGCATCAATCGCCGCCGGCATTCCGGCCCCTACGGCCAGAACTGGAACCGGCGGGCGCATCTTGGAATTACCGCATGTCATCTTGCTCCTTTCTTTTGACCGCAAGCTCCGAATTGATGTATATGAGTCTTCTGGTCAAGGATATTATCAATTCCGGGGCCATCCGTACCGCCCCGGAAGAGACAAGTTATCTCCTTGATTTATTTGCGCTTGCAAAGCGAGAGGAAACCGGACCTAAATCTTGGGGGATAAAATGGCTATAATATTTATGGTGTCGTATAAAATATTTTTAGTTCTCTATCCAATCCCGCCCGGGAGATATAATCTCCTCCAGAGAACTCCCGGGTGCCGGGACGGTGGCGTCAGCTGTTTAATTCCATGCTTCAGGTCGCGGGGAACCGGGCGCCGGGACGGTGGCGCGCGGCGCGGAACTATTCTTTCCAGGGACGGGAGGGAGTCGGCCGGAGCGCCCCCCGCACGCGGCGGCGGGTCCAGGAAGATTGGCGTCCCCCGGGAGAGGAGGAGACAAGGGGCAGCGCGGGTTGGTTTCGCGGCGCTTCCCAATCGGACATTTTTTCCCGCCCGGTCATAAAATCGAACCTTTAGCCTTGACAACGCGGTCAAACCGGCTATTTATTGTATATGCATTCAGGACAAATTGCCGTCGAATCCAGTAAAGATGGTATTTGAGTGCCAGTAATATCGTGTTTTATTGATCCTCCCCTCCCCTAACCGTTGTCCCGGTTTTCGGGGGAGAACTTTAATATACCGCCCCGACCGGTGGGAAAGGATGTGGCCGGTATGACTCTGGAACAGCTTAAAAAAATGAAAAAAACCGAACTGATCGAGTTGGCGCGATCGAAGAAAATCGAGGTTTCAAGCCGCCTGCTCAAGGTCCAGTTGGTGGAGACCATCCATAAGGCCCTAAGCCCCAAGCGCCGCCCCCCGGCCAAGAAGGCCTCCCGGCCCCAAGCCTCCGGCAAGGCGCAGACGAAAACCCGGAAGCAAGCGGCGAAAAAGCCGGCGCGGGCCGCTAAGCCTAAGAAAACGGAAAAGAAACCGGTCCCCCGGCGGCCGGTTCCCTATCCGGCACCTGAGCTGGAGGATAAAACCATTCGCCAGAAAGCGGTGGCCGAAAAATATCATCTTACCACGCCGGTCCAGACCATGCCCCCGGTCGATTCGATGGATATTCCCAGCCGGTATGACATCACCAGGATAATCGCCTTGGTCCGGGATCCCCACTGGATTTTCGCCTACTGGGAAATCACCGCGGAGCGCTTCCGGGAACTGGAAAACAGGTATAAAAGGCAGTGGACATCCTGCCGCATGATTCTCCGGGTATACGACCGCACGGAGAAAAAAAGCTCCTATTTCGATATCGAGACCGGTCCCGACGCTCGCAACTGGTATATCAACGTATCCTCCGGGAGAAGCTACCAGATAGCGATCGGTATCCTCGATCCCTCGAAACGCTTCGAGGAGATAGCCATCTCCAATCTCATTGAAACTCCCCGCGGGACGATCAGCGACACCATCGACGATCAGTGGATGGTCCCGGAACAGATCTATGAGCGGATCTTCGCCGCCTCCGGCGGCTACGACGTCCAGGAAGGCTCCCAGGAGCTGCAGGAGCTTATCCAAAAGCACATGCTGGAGCAGATGAGCTCGGAGAGCGTGTCCAGCTTCGGCAGCGGAGAGCTGCGCCGGGCGGAATATAAGCGGGCCTTCCGCCTGTGGGTGGCCACCGAGCTTATCCTTTACGGAGCCACCGAGCCGGACGCCCGGGTCACCATCCAGGGCAAGGAGATCAAGCTCCGGGGAGACGGCACCTTCTCCCTGCGGGTGGCCCTGCCCGAGGGCAAGATCGGACTGCCGGTGACCGCCCTCTCCGCCGACGGGGTGGAAGAACGCACCATCGACACCACGGTTAGGAAAAAATCCGAACAGAAGGAGCCGATAATACGATGACGGACGCTAGCAAGGGCTACCTGGCGCTTGTCCTCCATGCTCACCTCCCCTACGTCAGGCATCCCGAGCATGAAGATTTTCTCGAAGAGGACTGGTTTTTCGAAGCGCTTACCGAGACCTATATTCCCCTGATCGAGATTTTCGATCGCCTCATCGAGGAAGGGATAGATTTCCGTATCACCCTGTCCCTGACCCCATCGCTGCTCTCCATGCTGGCCGATCCCCTGCTCCAGTACCGGTATCTGCGGCACCTGAACAAGCTGATCGACCTGGCCGGCCAGGAAATCACCCGCACGCGATGGACGCCGGAATACCACGAGCTGGCCCTCATGTATCATTGGAAGTTTTCCCGGGCCCGGCAGATTTTCCTGGAAAGATATAACAGCCATCTGATCCCCGCCTTCAAGCGGTTCCAGGATCTGGGAAAGCTGGAGGTCATCACTTGTGGAGCCACCCACGGTTTCCTGCCCCTGATGACGAACCGCAAGGCCATCCGCGCCCAGGTCCAGATCGCCGCCTCCCACTATACCAAACACTTCGAACGCCCGCCCCGGGGTATCTGGCTGCCGGAGT
>JAFGPI010000036.1 GCA_016926065.1 Candidatus Krumholzibacteriota bacterium | reverse complement strand
ATGGCCAGATCCTGCCGCCCCTGGCGGGCGTAGGTCCAAGCCAGGAGCCGGTTGGCCTTGATGCCGATAACATGATCGGGAAATTCCCGGAAAAGCTTATCCAGCACCTCCTGGGCCTGGGGATAGCGGGCCTGGGCCGCCAGGGCGTCCGCGTCCATGAGCAGCGCGTAGGCCCTCCAGATCGACCGGCTGGTGGGCATTTTATGGAGCACCAGATGGGGTGCACCTGAAAGTTTGCCCATATCTCCTGCCTGGTGGCATGAGTATTCCAGGAGACAGAGCGAGGCTTCAGTCAGTTCCTGGTGCTCCATAGATTTAAAACTGTAGGTTTCTCCGCTGCCGTCGCCGGGATAGCGGTCCAGCACCAGCTGAAACCAGGGAGCGGCTTCCCGCCACAGACCTCTTTCCAGCAATCCCACCCCCGCCAGGTAGATAGCGGCGGGGGCTTCCGGAGAATAGGGATAGCCGGAAGCCACCGCCTGGTAGGTGCTGTTGGCCTCGGCGTACCTTCCCAGGGCGTCCAGGCAGCGGGCGGTACGATAGAGGGCCTTCCCGGCCAACTCGTCCTTATAATAGCCGGTGAGAACCTGGTTGAATTCCACGATCGCGTCCTCGTACCGGCCCTGTTTCCATCTCATCTCCCCCAGCATGAACCAGGCCCGGGCGGCCATGGCCGTTCCCCGGTGGGCCTGCGCCACCTGCCGGGCCAGATTAATTCCCGCTTCTTCCTCTCCGCAGAGATAGACGCAGGCGGCTTCGAGCAGGGCGGCTTCCGAGCTGATATCCGCCCGCGGCGAGCGCCGGGACAGGAGGGCGAACTCCGCGGCGGCGTCCCGGAAATCTTGAGGATCCAGGAAAATATTTCCCTTGGCCAGCAGGGCGTAGCCACGCAGGTACGATTCCGGATAACGGTTGATTACCTCCTGGAACCTCTCCAGGGCCCGGAACATATTTCCCTGGCGCCGCAGGCAGAGGGCCTGCAGAAATAACGAGGCGGCGCCATCTCCCGCTTTACGAATCACCGACAGGGCCTGGTCGTACAGACCATCCCCGTAGTAGAGGACGGCCCGGGCCAGGTTCGCCCGACCGGAGGATTTCATCCAGGGATACTTTTCATTCAGGCGGGACAGCTTATCCCGCGCTTCCTCCAGGGAGCCGCGGCGGATGGCGTTCCAGACCTCGGAGAGCAATCCTTCGGAAGCCAGGGGCCCTTGCCCGTAATGCTTATTCCAGCGGATCCAGGCGGAGGAGGATTCCTCGTCGAATCCGGCCCCTTCCCGGGCCAAAATCGATGCGAAAGCGGCGTCATCCGCGAAGGAACCCTGAGCCAGCGCCTTTTGGGCCGTTTGAAATCCTACCGCCGCCTCCGTGTAAGCGCCTTGCCGGTAGAGCATCTCCGCGGCCAGGAAGAGGAGCGGCCCGCGCGACCGCCGGGGAAGATCGTCCTCCAAAATTGCCTGGAGATCCCCCTGTAGATCTTTAATGGCCTCCACCCGCTTCAGATAGGGGTATAGCTTCGCTTCTTCCAGCTTTACGCCCAAATCGGATACTTCCGGAGCCCGCGCGGCCTGCAGGGACACCGATATCATCAGCCAGGCGCAGGCTATGGTGAGTACGGCCGCCGCGATTATTCTCTTGTTTCTCTGTTGATCCATCTCCCTACCCCTCTATTTCTTTTCGCTGATCACCGGTACCGAGATCCGGGGAATACTGGTATCGATTACCACGGTCCCGCTGGGCCCGTCTATTTCCCGTCCGGAAAAATCCCTCACCCGCAGGCGGTAGCTGTACTCCCCGTCGCTCATGGCCTTCCCCGCGTCGTCCTTTCCGTCCCACATCAGGTGCGCGGGCAGATCGCCATTGCCGCCAAAGGCGCGAACCAGCCGGTTGAACTTATCGGTGATCTCCAATCTCCATTCCTGAACCTCTTTTTTGGTCCGTGAATTCAGATGAAACTTGGTTACCGGCTGCCTCCCCAGGGGAGAGAAAACCTCCGGCTCCGCCTGTGATTTGGCGAAGAAACCCCCGAAACTGTAGGTGAGGCTGAAATGGTGGGTCAGTCCCAACTCGTGGCTGTCCATACCGTAATCGACGCGCATGTCATGCGGCAGGCGCCAGCAAAATCCCCCGCTGGGAGACGAAGAGTTGAATCCGAGGCGGAAGGCCATCTGGGGATAGAGCCAGAATTCGGTGCCCGCGTTAAAATTCGTTTCCGTTCCGGCCAGACGGCCTATTTGGGCCGATATCATGGCCCGTCCGGAAAGGACCCGGAGGGCGAATCCCCCCCGGAATTCGGCCGGGAAATGTTCCCGGGTTCTGCGTAGCTCCAGGTCGGGACCGCCCACGTTCACGATGGAGGCCCCCACGCTCAAATCACCGGATAGATTTATCATCATCCCGAAATCGAGCCCGGCCCCCGTATCGCTGAAACCCTCGATCGATTGCCGGATAATCCTGACGTTCATGCCGGCCGAAAGGTAGGGGAACAGATCCCGGGAAACCGAGAGCAGGAAGGCCTGGTTTCCCTCGCGGAACGTTCCCAGGGATTGGTTGAATTCGTTGGTCCTTTCCATATCCCCCGATCGAAACGATATCATGGTCAATCCCACGGTGGGAAAACGCCGGCCGGGCACGGTCACGCTGAAGCCGTTCAGGGAGGTACCCTCGAACAGCTGGGCCGTTTCAAAGCTGATTTCATTCTTGAAAAGGCTGCTCAAGCCGGCGGGATTCCACAACGATCCCCAGGGCTCGTCCGCCATGGCGACGAAGGCGCCGCCCAGTCCCAGGGCCCGGGCGGTTCGGAAGTCGGTCAGCCAGCCGCCCGGAATCCCCCCGTTCTCCTCCGCCCCCCGCAGGGGGGCGCTGAGTAAAATCGACAGGGAAATCCAGGCCGCCAGGGCCAGCGTTATCTCTCTTGAATCGTTTCTGCGTAAAAAGCGGTTCATCATGGAACCCTCCCCTTCCTTATCGTAGTTATCGCACAACGGCGATCCGGCGGCGCATCTGGTGAATCGTCTCCCCCGCCCGCTCGGCCCGGACGAGAAGGACATACCCTCCGCTGCAAACCAGGTCGCCCCTGCCGTTACGTCCATCCCAGAGAATTTCGTTCAATCCGGCCACTCCCCCCTTGGTCCCTTCCATGAATTTCTTCTGCAGGACCAGACCGCCGCTCAGGGTGAAAATCCGCAGCGTGACGGTAGCCTGATCGGATAGCTTGTAGGCGATGGTGGTGGGATTTTCATCCGGGTGAAATGGATTCGGGTAATTGGTAATGGTTCCTCCGGGCGAGGCCGGATCGACCAGCGCCGTTTGAATTTCCAGATCGGCGGATAACGAATTGGATACCGCCCTTATCTGATCGATGCCCGGATCGTAAGCCCCCCGGAAGGTCGCCCGGGCTATGCCGTCCGCTCCGGTAACGGCGTCCAGCGCGCTGATGCTTCCCCCGCCGCTGACCAGCTCGAAGGTCACCGGCTGACCGGCTACGCCGTTTTCATATTCGTCCATTACGCTGGCGCTGACCGTGGCGCTCTGCCTTCCCCCCACCCAGGGAGGATTGCTTCCCAAACGCATCTGGGAAGGCGGGCCGGGTTCGATGGAAATAACGTTGGAAATGCCCGGTCCGTTACCGATATCGTCGCTGATAACCAGTACTATGGACTGGGCCTTGGTGTAAGTCTGACGGATGGTCCGTTGACCCTGTAAAAACTGGAAGCGGGTGTTCAGTAATATTCCTCCGCCCGCTTCCCCGTCGGCGGCGTCCTGAACCTTTATATAGGCCGGCGTATTGATTTCCTGCATCACCGCTCCGGCGTCATTGGTCACCTTTACCGCCAGGGTGAACTCCTCTCCGGCGATCACCCGGGGCGGATAAACCTCGGCTTCGATATGGAATCCGCTGTTTATGGCCCGAATCTGGGCGGAGGTCCGGGGCACCGTGGTGGTGGTCTGGTTATCCCCCCACAGCAACTGGTACCCTCCGGTGGACAGGCGCACCTGGAATTCCATACGCCCGTCCCGCAGAATCACTCCCTGGGGGAACTCCGCCAGGGGATCGGTCGAGGTAATCTGGATCATGTCGTCCACGCCGGTGACCGGGTTCCACCAGTCGTCGGTGGCCTGCAGCACTACGGTAAAAGCGAAATTAATCGATTGGTCGAGCGCGCTCCCCGCCTTGCCGTTTTCCGAACCGGGAATGAGCTCCTCTCCCGGGACGAGCATTATCACCTGGGTATAGGGCCCGGGATTCACCATGACCCGGCTGGAGATATAGGTTTTCACACCGGCGGAATCGATATCCTCCGCCTCGAATGTATGCTCACCCGCCCGGAACAAGGTTACCGGCGCGGTAAGCTCGCCTCCGGAGAGAATATTCTCTTCCGGCAGCGAAGCGAAGGCATCGGTGGAAACCAGGGATACCCGGTCATTGATCACCGGCACCAGGTTCCACCAGGAGTCTACCGCTCTTACTTTAATATGGAAGCGGTCCCCGGCCCGCTGCTCTCGCGGGCTGCCCTCGATGCCCGGTTCCATGCCACCCTGCGCGGCTTCCCCCGGTAGCAGGATCTGCAATCCGGCAAAGGAGCCGGGCAGCACTTCCACCTGCCGGCTGGTGCCGATATTGGGCGGCACGGTATAATCTATGCAGGAAAAGGAAACCTCTTTATCCGCTCCAAAGAAGATGAGATCGCCGGTCCAGGTTCCCTGGCTGAATTTGATATTCTCCGGAGAAATCGTCCCCGGACCGGTGTTAGCCGCCAGTATGGCATGGCCGTTGTAGTTCGATATCAGATCGCCCTTCGCGTCCGTGACCCGGATGGTCGCGGT
>JAFGPI010000035.1 GCA_016926065.1 Candidatus Krumholzibacteriota bacterium | reverse complement strand
GCTCTCGACCTGGCCGAGGCGGGCAAGGAAGTAGTGCTGGTGGAGAAGGAACCTTCCATCGGGGGACACATGGCCAAGTTCGATAAGACCTTTCCCACCCTCGATTGTTCCGCCTGTATCCTCACCCCCCGCATGGTGTCGGTGGGGCAGCATTCCCGTATCAAGCTCATGACCTACACGGAGATCGAGGATGTGGGGGGGTATGTCGGCAACTTCAATGTACGGGTGCGGCAGAAAGCCCGGTACGTGGACGCGGAATTGTGTAACGGCTGCGGCGCCTGCTGGGAAAAATGTCCCGGAACGCGCGTTCCCCGGAAGGGAAACATTCACCAGAAACTATCACTGGGACCCACCACTTCCATCTTCATGCCGTTCATGCAGGCCGTCCCGGCGATTCCCGTGATCGACCGGGATACCTGCCTCTATTTCAAGGACAATAAGGGCGCCTGCGGGATCTGCCAGAAGGTATGCGAGCGCAACGCCATCAATTACGACATGGAAGATGAAATCATAGATTTCGAGGTGGGGAATATAATTATCGCCACCGGTTTTCAAATCTTCGATCCCACGGTGATCAAGCGTTACGGTTACGGGAAATTGGACAACGTTTTGACGGCCCTGGATTTTGAAATCATGAATTGCGCCTCCGGCTCCACCGGGGGCAAGATATTGATGGCCGATGGCAGCGAACCGCGGTCGATCGGGATAGTGCACTGCGTGGGGAGCCGGGATAAGAATTATAACGAATACTGTTCGCGGGTCTGTTGCATGTATTCGCTCAAGTACTCCCACCTGATAAAAGAAAAAACGGACGCGGAAGTATACGAGTTCTATATCGATATGCGTTGTTTCGGTAAGGGGTACGAGGAATTTTACGATCGCCTGCTGGGGGAGGATGTCCGTTTCGTCCGCGGCAAGGTGGCCGAGATTTCGAACGTTCCCGTTGCGGATCCCGAAGAAGGCAAACTCATCATCAGCGTCGAGGACACCCTGGTGGGCGCGGTCAGACGGGTACCGGTGGACATGGTGGTGTTGAGCACCGGACTGGAAGCCCCCGACAGCCTGGCCACCGTCGCCGGTCTATGCAACGTCAGCGTGGGCAAGGACGGATTCATAATCGAGAAACATCCCAAACTGGGTCCGGTGTCCACGGCCACCGACGGTGTCTTCATCGCCGGAGCCTGCCAGTCGCCCAAGGACATACCGGATACCGTGGCGCAGGCTTCCGCGGCCTCCAGTGCCGTGCTGTCGATGATTACGCGGGAGAAGATCGAGATCGAAGCGGCCACCGCCGAAGTGGATGAGGATAAATGTTCGGGCTGCAAACTCTGTAACACCTTGTGTCCGTACATGGCGGTCAAGTATGACGAGGAGAAGGGCGTCTCGGTGGTCAACCAGGCGCTGTGCAAAGGATGTGGAACCTGCGTGGCCGGCTGTCCCAGCAACGCGATTTCAGCCAAGCATTTTGAAGACCGGCAGTTGTTCGCCGAGATCGAGGGTATTTTCTCTCGCGGACTATAGATATAGAGACCAGAGTGAAGGGATGCTGATATGACATTCGAACCGAAGATAGTGGGTTTTCTCTGCAACTGGTGCTCCTATACCGGAGCGGATTTGGCCGGCACGGCGAGGATTAAATACTCCCCCAATATAAGAACCATCAGGGTCATGTGCAGCGGAAGAATAGAGCCGACTTTCATTATCAAGGCTTTGTTCGAGGGGGCCGATGGAGTGCTCATCGCCGGCTGTCACCCGGGCGATTGCCACTATCAGGAAGGGAACTACAAGGCCCTGAGGAGATATAGATTTTTCAAGAAGATTCTTCCCCAATACGGTATCGAGGAAGGGCGGGTCCGACTGGAGTGGGTGGCCGCCTCCGAGGGCGAGAGATTCGCCTCCCTGGTGGATGAATTTACCGAAGAGATCAGGAATCTCGGTCCCTTGAATATTAAGGAGTCGATCAAGAAAGCCATGCTTGACGATGTAATTCCTCACGCGGAGTCAGAACACCACAAAGGCGGTGACGCCAATGAAGCTTAAGACAGGGATATACTGGGGAGCGGGATGCGGCGGTTGTGACGTCGCGGTGCTCGATGTTCACGAAAAGTTACTTGCCGTGGCTGAAAAAATGGATTTACTTTTCTGGCCCATAGCGATGGATTTCAAGTACGACGACGTCCGCGCCAGGGCAGACGGAGAATTCGACATAGTTCTTTACAACGGCGCCGTAAGAAACTCCGAAAACGAGGAGATAGCCAAGCTGTTACGGCGGAAATCAAAGGTGTTGGTGGCTCTGGGCGCCTGCGCGCATATGGGGGGACTTCCCGGACTGGCCAATTTCCATACCCGGGAGGATATTTTAAACCGGGTCTACCTCGAGTCGGAATCCACCGTCAATCCGGAAGGCGTCATACCCCAGGAGAGGTGGAAAAAGGGGGAAGAGGAACTTGAACTCCCCCGGTTCTATAACACGGTCAAAACACTGGATCAAGTAGTGGAGGTGGATTATTACATCCCCGGCTGCCCGCCGGTTCCCTCGCAGATAATATCCGCCCTGACCGCCGTCTGGGAGGGGGCTCTGCCCGAAAAAGGATCGATCATCGGCGCCGGCACCCGGACCCTCTGTGACGAGTGTCCCCGCAACAAGGAAGAAAAAGAGATCACGATCTTCAAACGGCCGGTGGAAATGATTCCGGAACCGGATAAATGCCTTCTGGAGCAGGGCCTGATCTGCTTGGGCCCGGTAACCAGGGAGGGATGCGGAGCCCGTTGTATTAATTCCAATGTTCCCTGCCGGGGTTGCTACGGTCCCCTGGATGGCGTCAGCGATCAGGGTATGAGGATGCTGGGCGCCCTGGCTTCGGTGCTGGAGCCCAAGGAAGAAAAGGAAATTGATGCATTGCTCTCGCAGGTCGTTGATCCCCTGAGAACATTTCACCGGTTTAGTATGGCTGCTTCCATACTGAGGAGGAAAAAAGTATGAAGCGCGTTGACATAGATCCCATCACCCGTTTGGAGGGACATGGAAAGATTTCGATTTTTATCAACGATGAGGGGTCGGTTGAAAACGCCTATCTGCAGATTCCGGAACTGCGTGGTTTCGAGAAATTCGTGGAGGGAGTGCCGATAGAGGAAGTGTCCCGGATAGTGCCCCGGATATGCGGCGTATGTCCCGCCGCCCATCATATGGCCGCCGGCAAGGCGGCGGACGCGGTCTACAATGTTGATATCCCTCCGGTAGCTAAAAAATTACGCGAACTTTATTATATGGCCCATTTCATTCATAGCCACGCGGCGCATTTTTACGCCCTGGCCGCTCCCGATTTCGTGCTGGGGCCGGACGCCCCCAAAGCGCAGAGAAACGTTCTCGGCCTGATTGACAAAGTGGGACTGGAGATCGGGAGAGAAGTGCTGAGGCAGAGGGCCATCTCGCAGGATATCCAGATTCTGGTGGGGGGCCGGGCCACCCATCCGGTGTGGAATATCCCGGGAGGCGTCACCCGGGCGCTGAGCGTGGAAAGCCGGGACAAGGTCAAGGGCTGGGCGGCGGAGCAGGTCCAGTTCGCCGAATTCAGCCTGAAGCTTTTCAACGACGTGGTTTTGAGCAACAAGAAATATTTGGATCTGATCATGGGGGACGTTTTCGAGCAGGTAACCAACTACATGGGCCTGGTGGATGAGAACAACCGGGTCAATTTCTACCAGGGGCAGGTCAGGGTGGTGGATACCACCGGCCAGGAAATTATCCGTTACTCGGAATCCCAGTATCTAGATCACGTGGCCGAGCACGTCGAGCCATATTCCTATCTCAAGTATCCCTACCTTAAGGAAAGAGGCTGGAACGGTTTTGTCGAGGGCCAGGGGACTTCCCTATATCAGGCCAATCCTCTTCCCCGGCTGAACGCCGCCGACGGCATGGCCACTCCCAAGGCCCAGGCGGAGTACGAGAAGATGTTCGAAACCGTGGGAGGCAAACCCTGCCATAAACTGCTGGTCAACCATTGGGCCCGCCTGGTGGAGGTCCTCTACGCGGCCGAGAGGATGGAGGAGCTGATAAACGATGAAGAGATAACCGATCCCCACGTGAGGGTTATCCCTTCCACCACGCCCCGGGAGGGGGTGGGAATCGTGGAAGCTCCGCGGGGCACCCTGACGCATCACTACTGGACCGACGAGAACGGGATCGTCACCAAGGCGAATCTGATCGTGGGCACCACCAACAACAACGCGTCCATTTCCATGGCCATCAAGAAGGTGGCTCAGAACCTAATAAAACCGGGGGGGGAGGTTTCCGACGGCTTGCTCAACACGGTGGAGATGGCTTTTCGATTGTACGATCCCTGCTTCAGCTGCGCCACGCACAGCCTTCCGGGACAAATGCCCCTGACCGTGGAGATCAAGAACACCGCCGGTGAAACCTTGAACAGGATCTCCCGCTAGATGAGTCTCCGGCATCGGGAGTAGCTCAGATGAAAACCATAATCCTGGGGCTGGGGAATACCGTTCTCGGCGACGATGGAGTGGGGGTGTACGTCGCCCGCCTGCTTCGCGGGTGCATGGATGAGACGGTGGCGGTCAGGGAAGCGGAGTTGGCCGGCCTGGATCTGATGGAGATGCTCAACGGTTATGACCGGGCGGTAATCATTGATGCCATCCTGCTGGAAGGCGAGGATCCGGGAACGGTCTTCCGGCTGCGGCCGGACGATATGAAGATCAGTCCCCGCCTGGCTTCCTGTCACGATATAGATCTGGTCACCGCGCTGGCGCTGGGTAAACGCCTGCGTTTTCATATGCCCCGGGAAGTGGTGGTGTACGCCGTGCAGGGAGAGGATGTCCTCACCTTGAGAGAAGGCTGCCTTCCCGCGGTAGAGCGGGTAATGGCCCCCCTGGCGGAGGAAATCGCCGGTTTTTTGCGGGGAGTGCCCTGCGAAAGGATTTCCATAGATCTGGCCGAGAGGAAATCGGGAAGTGCATGAAGTGGCTTTGATGCAGAATCTTCTCCGGGTGGTGGAGGAGGCGGCGGAGAAACAGGGCGGAGGGAAAGTGAAGCTGGTCCACCTGAGGATCGGGGAGATGGCGGGAGTGAATACCGAGTCCCTGCGCTTCGCCTTCCAGGTGCTTTCCCCGGGGACCAGGGTGGAGGGAGGGGAGCTGGAATTTGAAAAAATCCCCTTGAGGATCAAGTGCCTGTCCTGCGGGGAGGATCATTGCCCTCCGGAGCTGACCTTCCGCTGTCCCCGCTGCGGAGGGGCGAATATGGAAATAATCTCTGGCCGGGAAATGGATATAGAATATATTATGATGGATGAAGAAGGCGATTCCCCGCGGGCGCCGGCATTCTCCCCCACGGAATAGAAGAGGTATCAGATGCACCAGATAAATATAGGAGAAGATCTCCGCGGCTTTAACCGGGAGATCGCCGCGGAAAACCGGGAAATGCTCCAGCGATTCAACCTGTTCTCTCTCAATCTTATGAGCGCGCCCGGAGCGGGGAAAACCTCGTTACTGGTAAAAACTCTGCCCCGCTTAATGGAAAAATACCGGGTTGCAGTGATAGAGGGAGACGTGCAAACCACCCGGGACGCTGAGAGGGTGGGAGCGCTGGGAGTGGAGGTTTTTCAGATCCAGACCGGGGGAGTCTGTCACCTGGACGCCTCCATGATTCATTCCGCCCTGCATCAACTAGACCTCGGTTCCCTGGATATGCTTTTGATCGAAAATGTGGGTAATCTGGTTTGCCCGGCGGAGTTCGAGCTGGGAGTGGATGGCCGGGTGATGCTGCTCAGTATCACCGAAGGCGACGATAAGCCCAAGAAGTATCCGCTCATGTTCCGGGAGTCGAGATTGCTGATATTGAACAAGATCGATCTGATCTCCGCCGTCGATTTTGATCTGGAGAAGGCGAAGAAGGAAGCCCGGGAAATCAATCCCGCCATCGAGATCCTGGAGCTCTCGTGCAAGACCGGAGAAGGATTGGAAAACTGGATTGATTGGATCGACCGGTTTTATAAAAGCCGCAGAGGATAATCATGTGCTTGGCCATTCCGATGAAGGTAGCGAAGATAGACGGTCTCCGCGCGGTCGTCGTTTCCGGGGGTATCGAGAAGGAGATTCGCCTGGATCTGCTGGAGGATGTCCGGGTGGGTGAGTACGTCCTGATCCATACCGGGTACGCGATCGAGAAATTGGATCCAGAGGAGGCCCTGGAAACCATTGATCTTATCAAACAGGTATACCAGGCCGGAAGATCCGGCCTCCCCGAAGAGCATGCTTGATGGTTGAAATCGACGATAATCTGCTGGCGCAATTTCACGATCCCCGCCTGGCCCTTCCGCTGGTCCGGCGGTTGCAGGATACCGTTATCAAGGAACCTTTGAGGCTGATGCACGTGTGCGGTACGCACGAGCACGCCCTGGCCAAGGCCGGATTGAGATCCTTGCTGCCCCCCCATATGCGCCTGGTGGCCGGTCCCGGATGTCCGGTCTGCGTCTGTCCGGCCGGTGACATCGATCTGGCCCTGCAGGCCTGCGCCGTCAGCAAGGTGATCCTAACCACATTCGGGGACATGTTCAGGGTACCCTCCGGGGATACTTCCCTGGAGGTGAAGAAAGCGGAAGGAAATGATATCCGGGTGGTCTATTCCCCCTGGGACGCGGTGAACCTGGCCCGGCAAAATCCCGGTTCGGAAGTTGTCTTTATGGCGGTGGGATTCGAGACCACCGCCGGCCCCATAGCGGCTTCCCTGCTGGACGATCCTCCCCCGAATTTTTCGATCATTTCCTCCCTGCGCCTGGTCCCTCCGGCCCTCCGGCTCCTGTTGGATAGCGGGGATGGAACGCTGGACGGATTTATCCTTCCCGGGCACGTGAGCACGGTTTTGGGAAGGACCGGCTACCTCTTTCTGGAAACAGAGTATCAGGTGCCGGGTGTAATAGCCGGATTCGAACCTCTGGATCTGCTCAGGGGAATCCTGGGACTGGTATCCCAGATCGCGCAGGGGCCTCCCTTCCGCGTGGAAAATCTTTATAAACGGGCGGTCAGCGAGGAGGGAAACCGGAAGGCCCGGGAGTTGATGGCCAGGATATTTCAAACCACCGACTCGAACTGGCGCGGTATAGGAAGGATTCCCCGTTCGGGACTGCTCCTCCGGGAGGAATACTCCCGCCTGGACGCGGTTTCGAAATTCGGATTGAAATACAACCAGGAAGCGGTCGACGTGCTTCCCGGATGTATCTGTCACCTGGTTATAATGGGGGAGGCCGAATCCGAGGATTGTCCCCTTTTCGGAAAGCAGTGCACCCCCCGCCGGCCGTTCGGACCGTGCATGGTATCGAGCGAAGGAACCTGCCGGGCCCGCTACCAATACCGGACGGTATAATCAGCCGTGAATTCGCGGGTCCCGCCGGCGGGCACCTCTCCGTGCTCGCTGTCGCTCCGCGCGGCGGGGTGCCCCGTCCGCCGCCACCCGCTGGTCTGGCGGATAATTATTTTATTGTGCCGCCGCAAATTCGCGGGTCCTGCCGGTGGGCACCTCTCCTCGCCGGCCGCCGCTCCTGGCGGCGGGACTCCCGTCCCCCACCGTCCGCGGAACCGAGTCCCAGGCTGGGATGCGATCACTACTGCCGATATTTATATTGACCATGGGAGATTTTATAAACTAACGTAATGGATCACGGTCCGGGTTGAATAAAATAGTGCCGGGCGCTGTAGAAAGTAATGGAACCCGGGGGGGCCGTAAATATCCGGGCAGCGAGGGATGCGGAGAATGAATGTTTTTCCAGGAAAAGAGGGATTCAAAAGAGAGGAGCAGGAATGAGAGTATCCGTGGGAGATAATACCATTTCCCTTTCTCGGGGCCGGTTCAGGAATCTGGCCACCGGGGTGGTGGTTTTGATTTTTGTAATATCCGCTCTGTACTCGGTGGGAGCCGACGAGGAGGGAGTGATCCAGCGATTCGGGAAATACGCTAGGAAGACCAATCCCGGACTGCATATGAAGGTACCGTTCGGCATCGAGACGGTACGGAAAATCAAGGTGAAGAAAGTCTTCAAGCAGGAATTCGGCTTCCGCACCTTGAAACCGGGAATCAAGACCCAGTACAGCAGTAAACGTTACGACGATGAATCGATCATGCTGACCGGGGATTTGAACGTGGCCGAAGTCGAATGGATCGTGCAATACAAGATCAAGAATTCCTACAATTACCTTTTCAAAATACAGGATCCCGACGAAACCCTGCGGGCCATGTCCGAAGCGGTGGTGCGAAGGGTCGTGGGCGACCGTACGGTAGCGAACGTGCTCACCATGGGCAGGGTGGATATAGCCAAGGATGTGGAGGAGGAGTTACAGGCACTGCTCGATCAGTTCGATTCCGGTATGCAGATCGTCACTGTCAAGCTTCAGGGCGTGAATCCCCCCGATCCGGTGCGTCCCGCCTTCAACGAGGTCAACCGGGCCAAACAGGACAGGGAGACCATGATCAACGAAGCCTGGGAGGATTACAATAAGCGCATCCCGCGGGCCCAGGGAGAAGCCGAGCAGAAGATCGCCGAGGCTGAGGGGTATGCCCTGCGCCGGGTCAACGCCGCCCAGGGTGACGTGGCCCTCTTCAACCAGGTCTATAAGGAGTACCGCCTCGCTCCGGACGTAACCAGGAGGCGCCTCTACCTGGAGACCATGGGAAAGATCCTTCCCCAGATGAGCGATATCTATATAATCGATCAGGAGCAGAAGGCGATCCTTCCTTTTCTCGATCTGGGCAAGAAGGCGAAAGGAGGTGAGGGACAATGAGACGCGGAGGAAAATTACCACTGTCGATAATCTTGATAATCTTTGTTCTGATTTGCGTTTTGAATTCGGCCTATATCATTAACGAGTACGAACAGGCCATAATCACCCAGTTCGGTAAGCCGGTGGGCGGCCGGATAGATAAGGCCGGATTGCACTTCAAGATACCCTTTGTCCACACCCTGCATCGATTCGAGAAGCGGATCCTTATCTGGGACGCCTCGCCCGAGGAGATCCCCACCTCGGACAAAAAATATATCCTGCTGGATACCACGGCCCGCTGGAAGATCGTTGATCCGCTGCTGTTCTATCAATCGGTGGGCACCTTTAACGGCGCTCAGACCAGGCTCGATGATGTCATAGATTCCGCATCCCGGGACGTGGTGTCGGGGCACGTGCTGGTGGAGGTGGTGAGAAATTCAAATCGGATTCTGGATGAGTCGTCTGAGCATCTCGAAGAGGCGGTTGAGGGTTACAGTGACGAAGACTTAGAAATCGTGCTGGAGCGGATAGAAATTGGAAGAAAGAAGATTTCCGAGGCGATCCTGTCCCGGGCCTCTGAACTTATGCCCCAGTACGGGATAGAGCTGTTGGATGTGCAGGTCAAACGGCTGAATTACGTGGAGGACGTTAAAAAGAAGGTCTACGAGAGGATGATCGCCGAGCGCCAAAGGATAGCTTCCAAGTACCGGTCCGAGGGCGAAGGAAAGTCGGCCGAGATCCTGGGGAGGAAAGAGAGGGAATTGAACAAGATCCAGTCGGAAGCTTATAAAAGGGCCCAGGAGATCCGGGGGGAGGCCGACGCCCGGTCGACCAAGATCTACGCGGATGCCTACCGGCAGGATCCGGAATTCTACTCCTTTCTGAAAACCCTGGAGGTTTACGGTAATTCGATGGGATCGAATACCCGTACCATCCTTACTACCGATAGCGACATATATCGCTATTTTAAAAAGATTGACAGCAAATAACCTCAATTCCTCCTCCCCGTCCAAAGGGAATTGAAGGGTAATTTGCCGGTTGCCCCCGTAAAGGGGAAAATCAGAGTTGGGAAGGAAGATGGTGAAGCCCGATTTTGGAGGAAACGGGCTTCACCATATGTTATTATAAGAAAGCCGCTCCCTGTTCGAGGTCACGAATATAACCGATGGAGTAATACATGACGGGACAACGGAGGATTACATTCGTAATAATGTCACACTGGTTGCTGACGGCGGTTATTTTTTGCGCCCCGGTTGCGATTTTCGGCTGGAACCACACCGAGATCCAATGGAAGACCCTGGAGACCGAACACTTCTCGGTGCATTTTTACGCCGGGGAGGAGTGGAGCGCCCGGGAAACGGCCCGCATCGCCGAGGAGATATACGGGCCGGTGACCGAGCTGTACGGTCAAGAGATGGGCCGGGTGCACATAATAGTAAAGGATAGATCGGACGTAGCCGAGGGGATGGCTTATTTTTACCTGAACCGTGTCGATATCAACGCGGCCGATTACGAATTTCACCTGCGAGGGACGGCGGATTGGTTACGGAACGTCGTCACCCACGAGTTTACCCACCTGGTTTCGATCCAGGCGGCCATGAAGATACCCCGGCAGATCCCGGCTCTCTATCTGCAGGCGATCAACTTCGAAAAAGAAAGGCGGCCGGGGTATTTAACCGGTTATCCCAATTTCCAGGGTTCCCTGCCGCTGTCCAGCGAGATCGTTCCCAACTGGCTGAGCGAGGGGATGGCGCAGTATCAATGCCTGAGGGTAAGGAACGATATCTGGGATTCCCACCGGGACATGATCCTGCGCTGCGCGGTCCTTAACGACAATCTCCTTTCGATGGATGAATTGGGTGTTTTCGGAAAGAACTCCCTGGAGGCAGAGAAGGTGTATAACCAGGGATATTCGCTGGTGAGGTTCATCGGAGATAAATACGGTGAAGCAAGCATATCCTCCTTGATCAAAGCGCATAAGCGTTTCTATTACCTCTCCTTCAACGGCGCCTGCCGGAAAGAGCTGGGGATTTCGGAGGGAGAGCTGTACCGGTCTTGGAAAGAAGGGATCACCTCCCGGTACCGGGCGGTGGAAGCCTCCCTGGGAGACGACCGGATCGAAGGGGAGAGGATTTCCCGTCAAGGATTTTTAAATCTATTTCCCCTGTGTGCCGGCGAGAAGGGGGAGATCTTCCACCTTTCCAACCGGGGGAGCGATTACATGGGATTGGATCTGGTGCGGGTCTCGGCGGAGGGAAAGATACTATCGGTGGTCCCCGGGGTCTGTTCCCGACCCGCCCTCTCCTCCGATGGAAAATACCTCACCTACGGGAAATGCACCCAGGATAACGATTACGGGTATAGACTGAACGACGTTTATATCTGGGATTTAGATAGGGAAAAGGAGAGGCGCCTCACCTACGCCCTGCGGGCCACCGATCCGGTGTTTTCTCCGGATGGTGACCGCATCGCCGCGGTCAGCGGCCGGGATGGCTCGGAAAGGGTGGTGCTGGTGAATACCGGCGACGGAAAACACGTATATTTAACCGATCCGGTGCCGGGAAGGCGTTACTACGGTCTCTGCTGGGGAGAAAAGGGGATACTGGCTTCCCGCTTCGACGGATTAAGTCGGCATATAGTTCTGATCGATCCCGCCAGTGGGAGGGAAGAGCCGTTGATTTGCAGCCTGTCCGATGAAAGGGATCCCTGCTGGGATGGGGCAGGAGAAGGCTTGTTTTATGCCAGCGACCGGACCGGGATCTTTAATATCCACTATCGCGATCTGCGCAGCGGAGATGATTTCATGATCACCAATACGATAGGAGGAGCCTTCACCCCCGCCGTAGCGGGTGAGAACCTCCTGTTTTCCGCCTACGGGGACGACGGCTACGAGATAAGGGTGGTCCGGAAATGGAGGGAGCGGGCGCGTCCCAGCGCGGAAGCGGAAAGGGATGAGATCCTGTGCCGACGCCGGCAGAGCAATTTCTCGGACCGGCCGGCTCAGACCGGGCCCGAGCGGAGCGCCCTGGAGATGGAACTGGATGAAAAGGTCGCCTCCGCCGAGGATTTCAAGATCAAGTTCACTCCCCTCTATATCTTCCCCCGGCTGCTGGTGTATGATAACCGCCTGCGCCTGGGAGTGGCTTTCGATTCCCGCGACTATCTGGACCGGCAGAGCGTCTACGCCGCCGCCTCGATCAACCGGGAAAAGGAATATAACCTGCTACTGCATCTGGAAACCCGGCAATTCAAACCGACCATCTCTTTCGATATCCGCCGGGCCATGAGATATCACCATTACCAGGACGTGAACCTGGGAAAGACCCAGCGGCGCTATGATCTGTGGGAGGCTTTTTTCACCACCACGCTGGAGTTTGCTCCACCCTCTTTGAACCGCCAGCATGATATCGCCCTACGCTACAACCACGGCGAATTCGGGGAGAATATCAATGCCTGGGAAACCCTGGATAGGGAATACGGCTGGAACTACTACAAGGCCGATGAGATTTCCCTTTTCTATAACTATAGGAATATCAAACCGGGAGTGGACGCCGATATCAATCCCGGGGGGGGTGCGGCGGCGCAGCTGGAAGTGTCCTACGCTTTGGGAAAACTGGCCTCAGGCGAGTTCGAATATGGATTTAAGCCGATCTACAACCAGAATAAATTCATTAGATATATGGCCACCCTGCAGCAGCACTTCACCCTTCCTCTCTGGATCCACACCCTTGAATTCTTTTCCAAGTTCGGAGTTTTGCAGCCCCTGGATGACAAAAAATTGGATGATTTCTACTACCTCTTCCTGGGCAGCCGCGACGGGATGCGCGGTTATACTTATTTCGGTTTGGGGGGAAACCAGATCGGCATGGCCCGCCTGACCTACCGCTTCCCCATATGGCGGAATATAAACCGCCAGGTTTACTCTCTTTACTTCGGTTCTTTGTACGGGGGACTTTTCACCGAGGCCGGGAAGGCTTGGACCGAGGATTATTTCAATTATAACGGAAACCAGAAAGACATCGGATTCGAGCTGCGGCTGAAGGGATTCTCCTTTTACAATTACCCCCTGGCGGTTTCCCTGGAAGGAGCCTACGGATTCAACCAGGTCAGGTACGACGATCCCTTCGATACCGGGTTGTCCTTCATCGAGGGCAAGGAGTGGAGATATTACGGAATGGTGTTCTTTAATTTTTAGTAAGGCGCCCCGATCCCGCGGCCGCGTTTTTAGAGCCGGGGGACAGCGGACAAATCCGGTTTGCGATTAAAGCCTCAAACCGGGCGGAGGAGAAAATGAAGGTGATTCTGGCCGGATACAATATCGAAGCCAGGAGCGTGAAGGAAGTCGAGAAGGTACTGGGGGTTGAACTGACTCCGGAAGTGCTCTCGGCGGCTTACGCGCGCATAAGCCGCGATCCCCGGAACGTCGATACCCTGAGGAGGGAGGCCCGCCGGGAGGTAGCCGAGGCCCGCCGATCGAATGAAACCATAGTATTCGACATGGGGCATTCGTCCATAGCGGAGCATGCCGTCTTTAACTTTGACGTGATGAACGTGTCCCGGTTGGCGGTGGAGGAGATAGAGCATTTCCGGCTGGCCTCCTTCACCGAAAAGTCGCAGCGCTATATCCGCCTGGAGAAGGATTATGTCGTCCCCCGGGAGATCCGGAGTACGGCGCGGAAAAAGGAATTTAAAGCACTGGTTGAAAAACTCACCGATGCCTACAAGCTGCTCTATGAGAAGTTACGGGCCGGGGGCGAGAAAAGAGGAGTGGCCCGGGAGGATGCCCGTTACCTGCTGCCGCTGGCCACCGCGGCGCAGTTCGGCATGACCTTGAACGCCCGCGAACTGGAGTATATGATCAGCCGATTGGCTTCGCATCAGCTGGAAGAACTGAGAACCTTCTCCGCCCGGTTGTCAAGGTTGGCGCGCCGGAAGGCTCCCTCCCTGATCAGGTATTCGGAACCCACGGAGTATTTCCAGGACATTCCCCTGATCCGGAAAGAGATCGCCGGGCTGGGAGCTCCGACTGCACCCGGAGAGTACCCGGAAGTCCGTCTGGCCGAATTTACGCGCGGCGGTGATATCGCGCTGGTGGCCGGATTGATCTTCTCCAGCGGCGACTGGGGATATGCCCGGGCCGTAAAGATGGCCGAAAAGATGGGCAGGGGAAAGAGGACCGCCTTGATTGCCCGGACAATGCGGAACCTGAAGCCGCACCATGGCGTGTGGAGGGAATTCGAGAAAGTGCGTTTTCTATTTGAGCTGATAGTTTCCTCCTCCTGCTTCGCCCAACTGAAGCGGCACCGCATGGCCACTATCATCACCCAGGAGTACACGCCCTCCCTGGGAGTTACCATCCCGGAATCGGTGAAGCGGGCCCGGGCGGTGGGATTCTTCCGGCGGGCGGTGGGGGAGGCGGAAAGCCTGTACCGGAAAGTGAAGAACTCGGCCGGCCCCGCGGTGGCGGTATACGCGCTTACCAACGCGCACCGCAGGAGGGTGCTGATCGACATGAATCTTCGGGAACTGTACCATTTTTCCAGGCTCCGGAATGACCGCCACGCGCAATGGGATATCCGGAATATTTCCCGAAAAATGTGTCTCCTGGCTTCCCAAAAAATTCCCGGGGGGACCATGATGCTGGGGGGCAAGGATGATTTTTCCACCAGCAAAAAGGCTTTAGACCTTAAGTATAAATATTAAGTAAGCGCGGCAAGACATTGTAAATTTAAGAGATGGGCGATTATTGATATGTTTGTTGAATTGGTTCGTAAACGCAGGAGCGTGAGGGAATACAAGAGCGATCCGGTGCCCCGGGAGATGCTGGAAAGTTGCGTGGAAGCGGCCCGCTATGCCCCCACCGCCTGCAACACCCAATGCTGCCGCTTTTTTATCGTGGAAGGAGATTTGAAAAATCGTATCGTCCAGGAATGCCTGGGGGAGCCTCCCGTGCCGAACAGATGGGCCCTTCAGGCCCCGGTGATAGTGGTCCTGGCAACGGCCCGTAACCTGGTGACCCACCGCTTGGCGGCCGGACTGAAAGGAATCAGGTACGATCTGGTCGATAGCGGTATAGCCGGAGAGCATTTCGTGCTGCAGGCGGTGGAGCTGGGTTTGGGTACCTGCTGGTTGGGCTGGTTTAAAAAGAAAAGATTGAAAAAACTACTGGATATTCCCGCTGGTTGGGATGTTCCGGCGATGATCACGGTAGGCTTTCCTTTAAACGAACCCGGGGACAAGGATATCAAACCGGTCGATGGGGCGGTGGAGTACCGGAGGTGAAAGACGCGATGAAAAAGGAGGGCCGGATTAACTCCTGGAATATCGGTAATAGGCCTGGATTATCATGGAGTGCGGCGGCCGTCCTCGCCTTAGCTTTGACCGGGGCCGGCGCCAGCCCCTCCGGGCCTGTCGTGCCCGTTTCAAAGAACGAATACAACCGCATAGTCTCCCTTTCCCCCAGCACCACGGAAATTTTATTCGCCCTGAATATCGGCGACCGGGTGGTGGGGCGGACCCGTTTCTGCAACTATCCTCCCCCAGCCGCGAGGATACCCAGCGTGGGAGGATTTTTGGATCCCAACTACGAAGCGGTAAGGGCCTTGAATCCCGATATAGTGATAATCCTTCCGGAGCATGAAAGCGTGATACAGTATCTCGACCAGCTGGGCATAAACCATTTTACCGTTAACAACAAGAGAATTGCCGATATAATGTCCGCCATCCGGATTATCGGTGATAGATTCGGCGCTTCGGAACGGGCGGCCGCCTTGATCGATTCGATGGCGGGAGTTATCCGGTATATCGAAAAGCGGTCTCAAGGCAGGAGGAGGCCCTCGGTCCTGATTTCCATTGGCAGAACGCTGGGAACGGGTTCCCTGGGGGAAGTATTCGTGGCCGGCAAGGATACCTATTATGACGAGTTGCTAAACCTCGCCGGGGGCGTCAACGCCTGCGGTGATCAAATGCTGAGATACCCGCAGCTATCCCTGGAAGGTATAATTTCCCTGAATCCGGACATGATAATCGAGTTAATTCCCGACCTGGATGAGAGGGGAGTAACCGAGGCGGAGGTGAGGAAGGATTGGGAAGCGGCCGCCCCGGTCACGGCTGTAAAGAGGGGAGAGATCCATATCCTACGGGGGGATTACGTCCAGATTCCGGGACCCAGATTTATTTCCCTGCTGAGGGACCTGGCCGACATCCTGCATCCGGAAGAACGATGAATAAGATATTGTTAGCTGTCGAAGATTTATACTGCGCCATAGGTGGACGGGAGATACTCCGCGCGCTATCTTTCACCGTCCGGGAAAGCGAGTACCTATCCCTCATCGGTCCCAACGGAGCGGGCAAGACCACCCTGTTGAGGTGTATAATGCGGATTGTACCTTTCCAGGGCGGTGCAATCAGCTTGCTGGATATGCCCCTGGAGGGCTACAGCCAAAAGAAATTGGCCCGTTACCTAAGTTACGTTCCGCAGAGTGAGGACCGATACCTTCCTTTCACGGTCGAGGAATTCGTGATGATGGGGCGCTATCCCCACTTGAGCCCTTTTTCGACTCCCCGCACCGAGGACCGGGAAGCGGTGGAATCGGCTCTGCGGATGACAGAAACCGCTCCTCTGGCGCAGCGGAAATTCCACACTCTGAGCGGAGGGGAAAAACAGATGGCTTTTATCGCCGCCGCTCTCTCCCAGCAACCCCGGCTGCTTTTGCTGGATGAGCCCACCACCTTTCTCGACCCCCGGCACGCGGAGAAGATTCACCGCCTGCTGCGGGGAATAAACCGGCGCCTTAATATCGCCATTCTCTCGGTAACCCACGATATCAACAACGCCGTCCTTTTGGGGGACCGGGTTTTGATTTTGAAGGAAGGGGGAGTGAAATATTGCGGCGCGGCCGGATCGGTCATGCAGGGAGGATTGCTGGAAGAGACCTACGATAAGACTTTTTCTTATACCCGCCATCCCCAAACCGGAGAGCGGATAATTGTGCCGGATGTGATAAATCATGAAGGGTAATAAAGTCATCCTGGTTACAGCCCTGGCCCTTATTTCCCTCTCGGTGGTAGTGTGGGCGCCCTTCGTGGGAATGGAAAAGATTTCGCCGGGCGCGGTGTTGAGGGGGCAGGTGGATGAGATTAAGGCGGATATATTCTGGAGAATCAGGATTCCGCGGGTAACGGCGGCTTTTTGCGCCGGTGCCGCTCTGGCCCTCAGCGGAATGGCCTTCCAGGCCATGTTCAGGAATCCCCTGGCCACCCCTTTCACACTGGGTGTTTCCAGTGGGGCGGCCTTCGGAGCCACCCTCTACCTGGTCACCGGGATGGGATTTTCCCTTTTATTCATTTCCGGTCAATCGTTGAGCGCCTTGGCGTGGGCCGTGATATCGATATTGCTGGTGTACGGCCTTACCCGGGCGCGGAAGGGCTTCTCCACCGCCACCATGTTGATAGCCGGAGTGGCGGTCAATTTCTTTTTCTCCAGCGTCATTCTTTTCATGCAATATATCAGCGACTTTACGAATTCTTTTCGCATCATAAGGTGGCTGATGGGAGGATTCGAGATCGCCGGTTTCCGCTCCGTTTTCTCCCTGCTGCCCTTCGTGCTTATAGGCGGTATCATCGTTTTCGCGCATGTCAACGAGCTCAACCTCATGACCGCCGGCGAGGATATCGCCCTCAGTCGCGGAGTGAACGTGAAGAGAACCAGGACACTGCTTTTCTTCGCCACCTCGATGATGGTGGGGGGGGTGGTTTCGTTATGCGGTCCGATCGCGTTTATCGGCATGATGGCGCCCCACATCTGCCGTCTAATCGTGGGATCCAATCATCGGTATCTTTCTCCCGCCTCCTTTATATTCGGTGGCGCCTTCCTGGTTTTCTGCGATACCTGGTCCCGGACCCTGATCGCTCCCGCCGAGATCCCGGTGGGGGTCATCACCTCGCTGCTGGGAGGGCCGTTCTTCCTGGGCTTGCTGCTGAGCGGACTGTCTGAATACAGTTTCCTGAAAAACCGCGGTTGATCTCGATTTACCGTTCAAACGGTATTATTCTTGCACTTTATTAAAGTTTACACGACAGTTGGAGGTACTTACAGCAGTAAGGGATTATCCGTATTCATATTCAGCAAGGAACGCAGCGGAAGGGATGAGCGTTATGAAAAAATCGACCTGGTTAATAATGGTTCTGGTCCTCCTGCTTTTCTGCGGTGGAGCCCGTGCCGGAATCGGCGTGAAGGCGGGGATATGCGCTTCCAACTGGTACAACGATGCGATCGCCCTCAGCGGAGTGCAGGACCGGGTCAGCGTATGCGGAGGAATTTACTATAACCTGTCCCTGGCCGGAATGATCTCCCTCCAGCCGGAATTGCTGGTGGTGCCGAAAGGCTGGAAGATAGAAGCAGACGTGCTGGGCCAGACGGCCGGGTATTACGTCAACACCGATTACCTGGAAATACCCGTATTGGTGAAAGTATCCCTGTTGAATACGCTGGCGGCCAAGCCGGTGATCTTCGTGGGCCCGTATTTCGCTTATAACATAGCGGCCAAGGTTAAGGGAAGGTTGCTGGGTCAAGCGGCGACCGTGGATTTCGAGCAGGCCTACGGAGAGATAAATAAAAACGATACCGGCATGGTGGTCGGCCTGGGACTCGATCTTTCGGCGGGAGTGACCACGGTCACCCTGGATGCCCGGGTGATGGTGGGATTATCAAAAATATACGAACCGAAACCCGGCACCGCGGACGTGAAAATGATGAATAAATCGGTTGCCGTTTTGGCCGGTTTTGCCTTCTAGGATCTCGCCCTCGGTTACTCCAACTAGAAATCAGCCGGATTACCCCGGAATCCCCGGATACTACTTTGCCCTCCTCCCGCCGCCGGGGTACCTTCCCAAGATACCATTGGCACCGGAGAGCCCGCGGGTATATAATACACTAGAGGCCCGCCGGTGTTGACAGGTTATATAACAGAGAGAGCACCGCGATATGAGCGTAGAGGGTTATATATTTGATCTAAAGCGCTTCGCCATCCATGACGGACCCGGTATCCGGACGACCGTGTTTTTCAGCGGTTGTCCGCTCCGCTGCTGGTGGTGCCACAACCCGGAGGGTTGGGAAGCGGAAGCGGGGCAGGGAGAGCCGGTTATTCGGAAGAGATATCTGGACCTGGCGGATCATCCCCAGGAGAACATCACCGGTGTTAACTTGACGGTGGAGAAAGTGCTGCGGGAAGTGGAAAAGGATAGGGTGTTCTACGCTCAGTCCGGAGGGGGGGTCACCATGTCCGGGGGCGAACCGCTGATGCAAGCGGAATTTCTGTACGAGCTTCTTCAGGCTTGCCGGAGAAGCGGAATCAGTACCGCGGTCGATACCTGCGGTTACGCGCCCGGTGAAAGTTTTTCCCGGGTATACGATCTGGTGGATCTCTTTCTTTACGATCTGAAAATCATGGACGAAGAGGAACATAGGAAATACACCGGGGTCTCGAACGTCTTGATATTGGAGAACTTTAAAATGCTGGCCACCCGGGGCGACAAAGTGATGCCCCGTATTCCCCTGATACCGGGGATAACCGATTCCGACGAGAATATCGGCGCCCTCATAGAATTCCTACACGATCTTCCCGTCCTCCGGCCGGCATCTCTCCTCCCTTACAACCGGATAGGGGAGGATAAGTTCAAAAGAATGAGGCTTCCCTACAAGCCGGGGAAGCTTGAAAGTTACAGTAGCGAGCAAATTGAAAATCTTGCCGGAAGCTTCAAAGCATCCGGTATGGAAGTTATCCTGGAGATGTAATAATGATAAACGTCCGCATCGGGAAACTTCGTCAACAGAGCCTGGACGCGATCCCCTCAATTTCCCTAGAAAGGGCGGAGTTGTTAACGGACTTCTATGGAAGCGGGCAGGTGCGGGATCTTTCCGCACCGGTGGCCCGGGCACGGGCCTTTGCATATTTACTGGAGCACAAGAAAATCTGTATTAATGAAGGTGAATTGATCGTGGGGGAGAGGGGACCCGCTCCCAAGGCCACGCCCACCTATCCGGAAATTTGCAGCCACAGCCTGGAAGATTTGGAGGTCCTGGCGTCCCGTCCCAAGATATCATTCGCGGTGAGCGAGGAGGCGCGCCGGCTTCAGGGCGAGAAGATAATTCCCTTCTGGTCCGGGAAATCGATCCGGGACCGGATTTTCGCGGAGGTCGATAAAGATTGGATCGCGTGCTACCAGGCCGGTGTCTTCACTGAATTCCAGGAGCAACGGGCGCCCGGACACACGGTGCTGGACGACAAGATCTATAAAAGGGGATTTTTGGATTTCCTGACGGACATAGAAGCCGCCGTCCGGGAACTGGATCCGAAAAATGATCCCTCGGCCGGGGCCCGGAGAGAAGAATTGAAAGCCATGGAAATCGTTCTCCGGGCGCTGATCGCTTACGCCGGCCGGCATGCCCGGGCACTTATCGAGCTCTCGAAAAAGGAAAAGGATCCGGGAAAGAAGGCGGAACTGGCCGCGCTGGCGAGTATCTGCGAACGGGTTCCCGCCCGGGCTCCGGAAACCTTCTGGGAGGCCCTGCAGTATTACTGGTTCGTTCACCTGGGAGTGATCATCGAACTGAACACCTGGGACTCGTTCAATCCGGGAAGGCTCGATCAGCACCTCTGGCCTTTTTACCGGGCCGGGCTGGAAGCGGGAACGCTGGACCGGGACCGGGCCCGGGAACTGCTGCAATCATTCTGGATCAAGTTCAACAACCAGCCGGCGCCCCCCAAAGTGGGAGTGACCGCGGAGGAGAGCAACACCTATACCGATTTCTGCCTGATCAATCTGGGGGGAGTGAATGCGAAGGGCGAGGACGCGGTCAACGAGCTCACCTATCTGATCCTGGATGTTATCGAAGAGATGCGGTTGCTGCAACCCAGCTCGATGGTGCAGGTCAGCAAGAAGAATCCGGATGAATTGGTGGAAAGGGCCTTGCATATCGTCAAGACCGGGTACGGGCAGCCCTCTTTTTTCAATACCGAAGCCATCATCCAGGAATTGCTGAGACAGGGAAAATCTCTGGCGGACGCCCGCGGCGGCGGAGCCAGCGGGTGCGTGGAGACGGGAGCCTTCGGCAAGGAAAGCTATATTCTCACGGGGTATTTCAATATTCCCAAGGTGCTGGAGATCACGCTCCATGACGGCGTGGATCCCCGCACCGGCAAGCGGATCGGGATTAGGACCGGGGCGGTGGAGGATTTCCCGTCCTTCGATAAATTCTATGAAGCCTTCGAAAGGCAGTTGCGTCATTTTATCGATATTAAAATCAAGGGTAATAAACTTATCGAAAGATTGTGGGCCGAGAATCTGCCCGCCCCCTTCATGTCCCTTCTCATCGATGACTGTGTCAAAAAGGGCATGGATTACAACAGCGGCGGGGCGCGCTATAACACTTCCTATATCCAGGGAGTGGGGTTGGGATCGATAACCGACTCCCTGACCGCCATCAAGTACCATGCGTTCGACCGGCGGAATTTAACCTTCCGGGAATTGAGGGAAGCGCTGGACGCGGATTTCGGAGGGAGGGAGGACCTTTCCCGTCGTTTGCGGGAAGAGACTCCCAAATATGGAAATGACGAAGACTACGCCGACGAATTGGCCTCCCGGGTATTTGAAAGCTATTTCCGGGCCGTGGACGGCAGGCCCAACACCAAGGGAGGGCATTTCCGCGTGAACCTTCTTCCCACCACCTGCCATATCTATTTCGGCAGCGTGATAGGAGCCCTGCCCGATGGACGGAAGGCCGGCAAACCACTCTCGGAAGGCATTTCCCCGGTTCAGGGAGCCGACCGGAAAGGACCCACCGCGGTTTTAAAATCGGCCGCCAAGATCGATCACATCAAAACCGGAGGCACCCTCCTCAATCAGAAATTCACCCCCTCGCTTTTACGGAGTAACAGCGGGATTGAGAAACTGGCTCAGCTTATTCGCGCCTATTTCAAAATGATGGCCCATCATATTCAATTCAACGTGGTGACCGCCGAGACCCTGCAACGGGCGCAGCGGGAGCCGGAAAAGTACCGCAATCTAATAGTGCGGGTGGCCGGTTATAGCGACTACTTCGTCGATCTGGGAACGGAACTGCAGAATGAGATCATCGCCCGCACCGAGCAGGGCTCGAATAATTAATCTCCCGGGACCGCTCCCTCCCGCTTTCCCGGCCCGGCTTCGGAGGGGAAATGGGGAGGGAGTTTTTTAAACTCATATAAGGCGAATAGTTCCCCTTCCTCGATCAAGGTCAGGTGATTTCGTAAGAATCTTTGTTCCCTTATATTAATTTTCCACCTCTTATCATGGAAATAGTGGCGGCATTCCGGTGGCCCTTTGCTGTAAACCTCCTGCATATTTTCCGGAGAATATATGGAGATTACATCGGCGTGCCAGGCCACACTGATGGGATTGTTGGAATAAACGTACTTGATGTCATGGGTCTTAAAAAGCGGGTAGGCCGCCGGCGAGGGGGGGGTCACCCTGACTTCGAAGGCTATCCGGTAGTTGTTTTTCCCCCAGGTCTGGGCGGCAAGGCAAATACCGGAGATTACGATTATATGCACCGCGAGCCTGCTCCGGGACAGCCCTTTTTTGAAGATACCGGGGACGGCCAGGGAAAGGGCGGAAATAAATCCCAAGTAACCGATGGCGGAGAGAAAGAAATAGAGCGGCGTATAGATACGGTTGATCTGGATAAAGAAGCTTATCACGAAAACGTGCAGCAGGGTAAAGAAAAGGAAAATCGATATCTTTTTCCTGGATTTGGCGAACAGCCAGAAGAAAAGAGGTAGTCCTATCCAAGCGCTCCAGAAATCGCTATGCACCAGAAAAGAGAAACCGAGGAGAAAGTTGCTGCGCATTTTCTTCAGCAGCAAGGGGAATTTGCGGGAAAACGAATCCGTGATAGACTCCGGAACCTCAAAGTTGCGGTAAAGGCTGGTATGCGTTCCGGTTATCGATTTATTTAATTCCACCATCTGCTGCAGGTTGAAAAAAGGTTTTCCGGTGTAGTAAAGATTACGGATGAAAAAGGGAGAAAGGACCAGCAGCACCACGGAAACGAAAGTGCTGAGCGATCGCCAGCGCCTGCCGGCGCTCCGCTCCCCTAAGAACAGATAGGCGGCCAGGCAGGGAAGTAATAGCCCCAGGTTGGCACGGCAGAGATACAGCAGGGCTCCCAGAATTCCCAGCAGCCAGGGACGGCTTTTAGTGAAGAGTTCGCGGGCGATCAAAAGCAGCAGGGTTATTCCCATCAAATCGTAGGCGTCGCACAATCCGAACCGGAAATAGGAAAATATGGTTATACTGGAAAAAAAGGCGGACGCCCAGGCGATAAGTTCTAAATGCAGGCGGGGATGATTTCGCTCCAGGTTGGATCTAAGCAGGGCGATGAAGAACGCTCCCAGTATGAGGAAATTAGTGAAGAAGAGCACTAGGTTGAATACTTTCAAGGTGGCCGGGGAGTCCGGGAAAACGCTGAAGAGCAAGGCGTAGGTAAGGACCGGCAGGGGATAGCGGATATAGTCGGGATGATTTTCAAGGGTTTGAAAATAAGCGTAACTGGTGGGAGTGATATATTTGGTTATCAGGAAATGACCCTGGCTGGTATTGCGCGCGATCTGCGCCGTGTCCTGGACCATGACGGTGTCGAAGTTAAAGAAGCGGGAAGCCCGGTGGTGAAGATGAAAGGCGTAAATATTCGATACCAGCAAGGCGGCCAGGAAGAGGTAGGCGATCCCGGGATGCTCCAGGTGAATTTTTATCTTGCTGGCAATAATAAGTTCTCCCGGGTAAATGGTCTTTCCACCGCTACGATCTGATTTTATTTTAGCGTGAACCGGTGACGATTTCAACCAAAGACTGGCACCAGGTTGAGGTTGATGGGGAACGGCTGCTGTGATAATATCGGAGACCGGATGGTAATAGCGGTTGATCTGTGGGCATTAGTCGCGGGATGAAGCATGAGTATTCTCGACGGGCGAGATATAAGAAAGAGATTGGGGAAAAATACAACGGTAATCCTGATATATTTATTGGCCGTGGTGACGCGCCTGCTGTTACTGTTTGCCTTTAAATTCGATCCGCGACCGGTTTTTCCCCGAAGCGATTTCGGCCGGGTGGTCTTCGGGCCGATGGACTCCTATACCGCGCCCCTTTACCCTTTGTTTATACGCCTCTGTTACCGCATATTCAACCACTACGCACTGCCGGTGGTTTTATTGATACAGTCGATTGTAGGCTCCTTGGCCGTGTTTCTCATCTTTTCGCTGGTAAGGCGGGCCGGTGACCGCAAAGGGGCCGTCTACGCGGCTGTTATTACCGCCGTTTACCCGGCCTATATAAAATACAGCCTCAGCGTTCAATCCTTCTCCTTCGTGGTTTTGCTGGTTCTGCTGCTGATGATGGCGCTCCAGGAGAGACCGGGGTCCCAGGGAAGGGATATCTATCCCGGCCTGGTCGCGGGGGGTGGGATATTGCTCAGCTTGGATTTTATATATTTTATCCCCGGTTTAGTGTTGCTATCTAAGAGGCGGTTGACCTTCTTATTAACCCTGGTGGTGGTTCTCTCTCCGCTTACCATTAGCAATTCGATCCGGACGAGGCGGTTCGCCCCGGTGTATAATCCGCAGGCTTATTCCGCCGTTTTTAGCCTGGAAAAGTATCGCTGGTCCCGGGACGGTTGGGAGGTGCTCGACCAATTATACCGAAACGCCTCGGCCCTGCTGGTGAAAAGCTGGGAGGACGGCCGGGTGGCGAAAATGGATAAAGACCATAACCGGTTCGAGCTTAAACCGGTCAGCGGCGACAACCGGCACGCCGGTAATCCCGCGGCGTCCTCTCCGGTACATCGCAACGGAGAATACGCGGCGGCCTACTCCTACCTGATCCTGATGGTAACGGGAATCATCGCCTTAACCAAATATTACGAGAAGGCTCACCGGAGGTTTGTGATCCCCGTTGTGCTTCTGTTCTTCGGCGTACTGTTCCTCTCGGGCACCAATCTGGTTCACCGGGCCATGTTGGAGCCTTTATTGGTGTTCTACACCTCCATCCTGCTCTCCCGCCTGTTCAGCCTTACCGCTTTAAATAAATGCCGGGAATTGATATCGGCCGGTTCCCTCCCCGGTTGAGTTATCCGTTCCCACTATAAAGAAATCCAGCCGGTCCCGGCAAAGGGATTCCCCGGCTCCCGACCGGATAGGAGGGGGCGGTTCTGGTCTTTTCCACGATGGCGCATAAAACATTAAAAGATTCCATAATTTAACCGAATATAAATTTAAGGTTTCGAGCGCAGCCCCCATCGAACTGGAGGAGAGGTTTCTCCGGAGCAGGATCGTTTCCGCGGGATCAGCAGGTTTAACCTTTCCGAATCGAGTTGAGGGAATCGGCGTGCGGCGCTGCGCGACGCGTGACAGGGCGGAATGGATGAAGAACAAATTATCAGCAAAATACCCTTCCCGGCTGCTTCCGTCGAGCATCGTTCCCCGGATGATCTTCCGGCTGCTTCCGGTATTGGCGGTAGGCCTCGGCATGCTGGCAGTTTTTGCCGTTTCCGGCCGGGCGGATTCCTCTCCAGGGGGGGAAGCGGGCGGAGCCGGAGATTATAATATGCTCCTTATCCTGTCGGTGGGAGTGATTTCCCTGTTGATCGGAGGGACCGTGCAACGGAGGATTAACCACCGGGAGAAGAATCAATTAAACGGACTGATTCACCAGATAAATCGCGTCGCCGGAAGTGATTTTCGGGGGCGGCTGCTGGTGCCGCCCAATGAAGAAGCGGAAAAATTGGTTCGGGCCATCAATGCATTGATTGGAAATTGGGAAACCAAATATCTGGAAGAAAAATTGTCGGATACATTTCTGATTGAAAAGGCTAAAGACCTGCAACGTGAGATCCAGACCGTAAAGGAAATGGAATCCAGTCTTTCTTCGGCCATTGCCCTGGCCGAAAGGACCTTGAACTCCAAGACGGAGTTTTTTAATAACTTGAGCCATGAACTGCGCACTCCCATGGCTTCGATAATCAGTGCTTCATCCATATTGCAATCGACGGAGTTGAATGATGATCAGAGGGAGATGGTGATCATCCTGAAAAGCGCCTCGGATTCTTTGATGGGATTAATCGAAAATTTGCTGGAGATGGCGAAGATAGAAACAGATAAGGTGGGGTTGAAGCACGTTCCCTTCAAGCTGAGGGAAAGCCTGGAATCCTGCCTGGTGCCCTATGTGATCATGGCCCAGCGCAAGGGGATAGAGTTGAAGCATGAAATCGAGGAATCCGTGCCTGATAGTCTGCAGGGTGACATCGAACGGTTGGGACATATCCTGGGGAACGTGCTGAGGAACGCGGTGAAATTTACTCCCCGGGGCTCGATCCTACTGCGTGTATTGAATGAAAACGAGAACAAATTCCCGATTGTAAAAAGGGAGGGTCACAGTAACATCCATTTCCTGATCCAGGATACCGGTATCGGTATACCGGCGGATCAACAGGAGCGGATCTTCAATTCATTCGTCCAGGTTGACGGTTCCATGACCCGGGAGTATGGGGGGGCAGGCTTGGGGCTGACCATTACCAAGAAGTTGGTTGAATTGATGAATGGCTCGATTCAGGTCGACAGCACGACCGGGGAGGGCAGCACCTTCCACCTGAACATTCCCTTCCGCCATTCCCCTGTGGGGAAGGGGAACGAAAAAGCTGCCGCTTCACCGCGTAAAATCGCCTCCCCGGATGATCCGGCGAAGCAGCCGGATAAGCCCCTCCGTGACGAGGTGATGGCCGCGCCCCCGGGAACGGGGGAAGACTGGCACTAATTACGCCGGCCGCACCGCGCTCCTGCCCCTGGGGATGTTTCCCCCAAACACATTTTAGTTGACAAAATCGGTTCCATGTATTGCAATCATAGCAATCAGGTTAGATCTTATTTTGTTGCCTCATCCGCGCGCGTGCGGGAGAAAGGACGGTAGAAAGTTATGAATAAAATAATGGTCGTGATTTTGCTGATTCTATTCTCTCTCACCCTGATCCAGTGTGAGAGCGACGAGGTGACCGAACCGAAGAATAACGGGGGCGGTAGCGATCTGGATTCCATAGCCGCCTACTGGTTCCAGGAAATGGGAGACATGATGGAAGACCTGGGCGACATGGATATGGAGGAAATCAAGAACCTTGATCTATCGCCCATCGAGGACGGTTTCAACTATGTCCTATCTAGAAACTTCTACCACGCCACGGCCCGCCTGGGCATGGCCATAATGGAGATAATGGAAATAGACAAGAACAGCGAAGTGTGGGAAGTGATAGAAAGCCTGGACGCGTGGGGGAATTCCGAGGAACCGGCGCCCCCGGGCGGATCCCGGCGGTTGCTGGGGAACCAGTTCTCCATGCTGGTGCGGGTGCCCCGGGCCCTGAGCCTTAACCAGATAGTGAATTTTCCCGATAATATATCGATCGAACGCATCCAGGATATCATCGCCACCGTGATCATCCCGGCATTGGATCGGTCGATAAACGACCTTTCCATGGTGGAGTACAATACGGCCACCCGTATCACCCTGAATTTTTCCAGCCAGGGAATCGATGATACCTACTACATAGATCTAGGGGAGGTATACTTCTTCGACGCCGCCGTCCACGCCCTGCGGGCCGCCTTCAAGCTGGCCATTTCCTGGGACGTGGATCTTTTCGGCCCGGACGGCACCTATAACTGGATAGATGATATGGGCGATTTGGACCATGGCGATTATTGTCCCTTTTATGTCAGGACGGACGTGGGGGGCGGACTATACGATCTGGAGCTGATTCGCCGTTATGACTATTTCAGATCGCAGAGCGATTCGATCCTGATTGCGGTACTCCATCACAACCTCAACGGCCGGCCGGCCTTTCTGACCTTGAGAGACCACGGGATCACCATGAGCACGGCCCGGGCCGATCTCATAACGATGATCACCAAGCTGGAAAGCTCGGTCAATTTCATCAATAATACCCGGCCGGAGCATACCGAGTACAATGTGATCAAGCTGGCCGACCTTACCGATCTGAACGACGATATACCGGGCGATGATCCGCCGAACTTCGCCTCCGGCTTCAACACCATCAATGACGTCCTCTCTTGGGCGAAGAACGATCTGCTGGGCGGCACGGTGACCTTTCAGGAGGAGTTGGGGTCCTCCCACACCCTCTTTACCTGGAAGATGAACATCTCGGTCCTGCTGGATGGGACCATAGATGACTGGAAGGATATGCTGCCCTATCACCAGTGGAATCTGCCGGGATTGAACCGCTGGATCGTGGTGGAGCACGATCCGCTGGAAGATAATTGCGGCTATCCCTATGGCCATTACTGGGACGGCGATTTGATGGAGGACGAAGGTTGCGAGTATACCGAATTCTTCGATATTAATCAGGCATGTTATCGTTATTACGATTACTGGCTCCCCATGGGAGATTACCTGCAGTTGCTGGAGAGTCCGGGGGGAAGGGTGCTCGACCTGAGCGTGGATAAATTCCCCTACTTCCCCAACAACGATTACACCTTCAAGGGTCTGTTCCCGCAGATGACCCGCGCGGACTGGCTCACCCTGGTGGATATCCTCGAT
>JAFGPI010000034.1 GCA_016926065.1 Candidatus Krumholzibacteriota bacterium | reverse complement strand
CATAAACCGCCGGGCCGCCTCCCGGTCCCGGCCCGGCCGGCTCTTCCCCCTCTAAGGCCGGGGGGCGACCAGATAAAGATAATGCCCCCCAGGGAGAAAAGGGCCATCAGGTAGCCGAAGCCCGGCAGCAGGACCTTCTGCCAGTAAAATAGGAAACCGTTCCCCTGGTTCTCCGCCACGGTGAAATGCCCCATCTGCATGTGGCCGCGCTCGAATGAAAGATCTTTCCAGAAGGAGGAGAAATCGAGCAGGCAGTAGGGGGAGGTGAGCAGGAATATCAGGGCGGCCGCAGCGCCGGCGGCCAACAGCCTCCGGTCCAGCAACCGGGCGGACCATTTTTTATTCTCCAGTCCGGTAACGTAGAAATGGGCGGGCAGGAGGGAAACCAGGGCGAATAATCCGTTATACTTGGAGGCCGTGGCCAGTCCCAGGGCGATGCCGAAATAGATATATCCGCGCAGGTCCCGGCGTTCGGTAAGCTTCAGGGCCAGAAATACGCACAGGGTGGTGAAGAAGCTCAAGGATAGATCGGTCTGTACCAGCCTGGATTCGACGATGTGGAATGAGACCAGCGCCAGCAGCGTGACCGTCAAGAGCCCGGCCGCCGGTTCCAAAATCTTTTTCATTATCAGGTACATGAGGTAAATGCCGCCGACACTGAAGATCAAGCTGGAGGCCCGCCCGATAAGCAGGAAGGTAGAGGGATCGAGCTGGTGCAGCCAGACGTAAGCATGCAGGTTGTAGCCCGGGCCGAAGAAGTATTGAGCCAGGAATCCGAGGTACTGAAGCAACATCTGTAGATAGATGGTAAATGAGGGGTAGTTGAAAAAATGAGGATTTAAATCGATATTGCCCCGCAGGATTTCGATCCAGATCTCGTAAGCCTCCCGCATGGGCGTGGCCTCTTCCAGGACCATGGGCAGTCCCCAGGCGATACCCCGGGCGCGCAGGTAGAGCGCCATCAGGATTACGATCCCGGCCAGGAGATCGTATATCAAAGATGGGGATTTATTTTTCCGCACTCTCGGTTCTTTTTGCCGGACCATGGGTGAAACTGTTCCCTGAATATCAAGACCGGGACTCCGCGCCACCTTCAACGCCGTAAGACGAGGGAAATTAACGCCCTCCGTGACTCCTAGCAATCTATAATAAAAACCGGAACCGGTCAAGATAAGCCCGGGATGAAAAATAATTATTACCAAACGGCCATCGCCTGGGCCGTGATATTCTGTGTTTCCCCGGCCCGGCTCGGTTGCCGCCGGGAGGCGGAAATACTGGACGGGGGCAATCCGCCGCGGGTCTCCATCATCGGTAATGTCTGTATCCGGGGACCGGACAGCGGAAGGGAACTGGTGCATTCGGTCAGGCTTTCCTGTTTGCCGACGGGTGCCCAGATTTACGTTTCGGACAATCCCTGTGAAGCCGATGCAACGGGCGGATCCGGATCGGGCATAGTCCAGGTTTCCCTTGAAATTTACCGGGGAACTGTGATACAGATGTTCAGCAAGCTTTACGGAAACCGGTGCGGCGGGGTTGCCTTTCAGCCCGTCCCCGGTCACCGTCGTTCGTAACCTGGAAACAAGTTCCGCGTTGGAAATTAACGGTCAAGGAGGAAACCATGAAGAGGAGAGCGTTTTTCACCCTAACCGCACTTCTGCTGCTGCTGTCCATTTCGGTCCAGGCTCAAAATCCGTTTTTTGAGGAGTTCCGGACTCCGTTCAAGGTGCCACCCTTCGATATTATCAAGGAAGCCCATTATCTGCCCGCTTTCCAGGAAGGGACAAAGCGCCACCAGGTTGAAATAGAGGCCATAGCGAACAATCCCGAGTCTCCCACTTTTCAAAACACCATTGAGGCCCTGGATAGATCGGGAGATCTGCTGGATATAGTCAACAACGTCTTCTTCGCCATGAACTCCGCCAATACCAACGAGGAAATGCAGGAGATAGCGAAAACAGTGGGGCCCCAGCTCTCGGAGCATTTCGACAAGATCAGGCTGAACGACAAGCTGTTCCAGCGGGTGAAGGCGGTTTGCCGGGAGAAGGACGATTTGAATCTGACCACGGAAGAAGAAAAACTGCTGGAGGAATATTACAACGAGTTTATCCGGGGTGGAGCGGACCTGAACGAACGGGACAAGGCCGTCCTCATAGAAATAAATAAAGAAATCGCGGTGCTGATATTGAAATTCGGAGAAAACGTGCTCAAGGAAAACAACGCCTTCGAGCTGGTCATCGATAATGAGGAGGATCTCGTTGGATTACCGGAGGCGGTGGTCGCGGGAGCGTCCGAGACGGCGGCCGAACGGGGATACGAGGGTAAATGGGTTTTTACCCTGCACAAACCGAGCATGGTTCCCTTCCTCCAGTACTCCGCGAAAAGGGACCTCAGGGAAAAAATCTATAGAGCCTATTTGAACCGAGGGGATAACGATAACGAATGGGACAATAAAAAGATACTGGCGAAAATCGTATCTCTCCGCGTCAAAAAAGCGAACCTGCTGGGGTATAAAACCCATGCCCATTTCGTGCTGGAGGAAAACATGGCCCAAGAGCCGGATAAGGTCTACGACCTCCTCCGCCAGTTGTGGAAACCGGCCCTCAAGAAGGCCAAGGAAGAGGCCCGTTTGCTCCAGAAAATGATCGACGAGGAGGGCGGGGATTTCAAACTGGAGTCCTGGGACTGGTGGTATTACGCGGAAAAAGTGAAGAAGGCCAAATACGATCTGGATGAAGAAAGCTTGAAACCGTACTTTCAGTTGGAGAACGTGATCCAGGGCGCGTTCACGCTGGCCAACAAGCTGTACGGAATAACCCTGGAGGAACGGCCCGATTTACCCAAATATCACGAAGACGTAAGGGTATTCGAGGTGAAAGAGGCGGATGGCTCTCACATCGGTATTCTGTACACCGATTATTTTCCCCGGGAAAGCAAAAGAGGCGGAGCCTGGATGGGAGCGTACCGAAAGCAGAGTAAGCGGGACGGCAAGACGATTAGCCCGGTAATATGCAACGTGGGTAATTTCTCCAAACCGACCAAGGATAAACCGGCCCTGCTGAGCTATGACGAGGTCCTTACCCTGTTCCACGAATTCGGGCACGGCCTGCACGGGCTGTTTTCGAACTGTACCTACCGGCGGCTTTCCGGTACCGAGGTGGCCACCGATTTCGTCGAATTGCCCTCGCAGATCATGGAAAACTGGGTCTCCGAGCCCGAGATGCTGGCCCTCTACGCCAAGCATTACCGGACCGGGGAGGTGATTCCCTGGGAGCTGGTGGAGAAGATGAAAAAGGCCAGTCATTTCAACCAGGGCTTCGCCCTGACCGAATACCTGGCCGCCAGTTTTCTGGACATGGACTGGCATACGGTCACCGGAACCGAAGAGTTGGACGTGAATAAGTTTGAACGGCAATCCATGAAAAGGATAGGATTGATTCCGGAGATTATCAGCAGGTACCGGAGCACCTATTTCCGGCATATCTTCGCCAACGGTTACTCGGCCGGTTATTATAGCTATATCTGGGCCGAGGTATTGGATGCCGACGCCTTCGAAGCCTTCAAGGAAAAGGGAATATTCGACCGGAAGACCGCGCAGTCATTCAGGGATAACATAGTTTCCAGGGGGGGGACGGAGGATCCCATGACCCTATACGTCCGCTTCAGGGGCGCGGAGCCCAAGATCGACGCCTTGCTGGAAAGACGGGGACTCAATTAAGGGGCCGTCCGCGTCCGGTATTCCGATCCCCGGCCGGTTTGGATCGAATGGTAGAAGTAATCAAAGATGGCGTCGCTCCCCGCGACGAGGCCCCTAAGTTCGGAACTTTCCTGGGGGTCTACACTCCCAGTGTCCTTACCATCCTGGGCCTGATCATGTATCTGCGGTTCGGCTGGGTGGTGGGAAACCTGGGCCTGGCGCTGACCATACTGGTGGTGCTTCTCGCCAGCTCCATTACCTTTATCACCGGTTTGAGCGCGGCGGCCATTGCCACCAACATGCACGTGGGAGTGGGCGGCGAATATTATATGATCGCCCACAGCCTGGGACTGGAATTGGGGGGAGCGATCGGGATCCCCCTCTATTTTTGCCGGACCCTGAGCATCACCTTTTACAGTTTCGGATTGGCGGAGAGTCTGATCGTAATGTGGCCGGCCGGACT
>JAFGPI010000033.1 GCA_016926065.1 Candidatus Krumholzibacteriota bacterium | reverse complement strand
CCGATCCTTCACCGGTCGGGCCCGTGCGATAATCAATCCCGGTGGAGCGGCCCGCGCCGTTGCGCAACAAAGAAGCCGGGAAGCCAGCAGCGACCCTACTCGAAAAAAAAGCCCGGTCCGGGACCGGGCTCTGAAAATAATAATCCGACCTGACAGATAGTGCGGATTATTCGGAATGAATCGATTTTATCTTACCCCAGCTGGCATCCTCGGCATCGATGGTACAGCCGGAAATCGACAAGGTGACCGAGAAGAAATCCCAGCAGGCGCCCTCGGTGCGGGTGGCGTTGCAATCGGGATCCAGCAGCTCGGGGTAATCGGGCAGTATGGGATCGCCCACCTCGGTGGAGGCCATGCGGGCGCCGTTACCGATATAGAAGGTCATGCACTGTGCGGGATAATCATCGAAATGAGCATTGGCCTGCACGTTGGTTACCGCGGCGATCGGCACCCAGTTGGAGTAGCTGATGGTCTCGAATTCGACGTAGTAGTCGATGGTGCCGTAGTAGTCCGGATCACCGTTTCCCCAGGGTCCCGATCCGGCCAGCCAGATGTATCCTCCCTCGAAGGTTTTCATGTAGGTGCGGGCGCCGTTACCGCTGGCGTTGACCGTGTTGGTCAGCATGACCGCCGATACCTCGGTTCCGCACCAATACTTCCACTGGGTGGCCAGCAGCGCCCCGTCCCAGGACTGGGCGTTGAGCGTCGTTCCGTTCTCGGTGGCTCCCCCACCGGCGTCCCATGCCTCCGTATAGCGGCCGGTCAGCACGGGCCCGCCCAGGTCGGTCGACTGGTAATCGCCGTCGAGGGGAGCATCCGCCATGGCGGTGCCGGCCACGAAGAGGATGAGGAGCGCGAGTACACTAATACCAGAATGCTTCATAAGTCCCTCCTCCTTGTAAAAAGTAAAAACTCTGCTTCTCTGGTCCGTTTTAGAGAATCAAAGTATATCATAGTAATGTGTTATATTCAATATATAAGACCGTTCGGGGGCGATATATGGAGGGTATGAGACAAAAATGAGGGATTATACCTAGAGGTGTTAGCGGAGAAGGATCATCTTCCTTGCTTGAGGGTGTTCGCGGGTTCGCAGGCGATAGAAGTAGAGACCGGAAGCGGCCGGATTCCCCGCCGCGTTCCGCCCATTCCAGCTTACCTGGTGGGTGCCGGCCGGGTAATGGTCATCGACCAGCGTGGTCATCAGGGAACCCCGGACGTTGAATATCTGGATTTGGACCGGGCCGGGTTCGTGGAGGTAAAATTTGATGGTGGTGGAGGGATTGAAGGGATTGGGGAAGTTCTGCCATAGGAAATCGGCCTGGGGGGGAGCTTCCGCCACGGTCGCCACCCGGTTGACATCGCCCAGAATCCAGTGATCGGGATCGAATTCGACGTTGAGCACCGAATCACCCGTGATCAGGTGGTACGACTCGAAGGGAGCGTTTACCCAGAGCACGGTGTCGATCTGGGCGCCGGTAGTGGTCACGCGAATATCGACCGGCATCTGGTAAGGCTCCGCCTGGAGTTGGCTGACAGTCAGGGAAAGGATCCGGTCACCCTCCCCCCAATAGGTTTGCCAGGACCATTCATAGGTGAGGCGGTCGGAGCGATAGAGCCAGGCGTCGAAGAACCAGTCCAGGGGAGCGCCGTAATGGGCCGTAAAGATATTTATGAAATCGTCGGTGTGGGCGGTGGCGAAACGGAGGGAGGGGTGGGCCACGTAATCCCGGGTGGCTTGGAAGAAGGCGGCATCACCCATGATGTGTCTGAGCATATGCAGGACCCAGCCGGCCTTGCCGTATACCACCGCGTCGAAGTAGTATCCGGGATCGGTTTGATCGGGGGACCTCATTATCGGACCGTGCCAGTTTGCCGGAGTGTCCTTGCCGGCCATGTAGGAGCGAAGCTTAGCGGGGCCTTCCAGGTGTTCGAACCAGAGGGCCTCGGAGTAGGTCGCCCATCCCTCGTTCAACCAGATGTGCGTCCAGTCCCGGCAGGCGATCAGGTCACCGAACCACTGGTGGGAGAGCTCATGCACCAGGATATAATCGTAGGTGTGGGTGCCGTCGATAAAGTAATGGCCGTAGCTGGTCAGGGTTTGGTGTTCCATACCCCCCATGATCTTGGTCATGGCCACCCCGTATTTCTCCTCTATAAAGGGATAGAGCCCGAAGGTCTGAGAGAAAAAATCCAGGGAGGGCACGGTGATATTCAGATCTTCGGTCGCTTCCGCCACCAGTTCGGGGAAAACATAGTTGGTAACCAGCATCGTTTCCCCGGGGGCGTGGATGAAATGATCCTCCAGGAGAACGTATTGAGCGGCGGCCACGGAGAAGAGATAGGTGGACATGGGGTAGTTTTCCCGCCACTGGTAACGACGGTAGGGCGCTCCCCAGTGGGTGGTGTCGCTGTGGCCGATATATTCGCCGTTGGAGGCGGCGAATAGATCGGGCGTGACGGCCAGCCGGATGTCGAAAGTGGCCTTGTCGTCCGGATAGTCCTTGTTCGGCCACCAGGTCCTCGCCCCCCACGGTTCGCTCAGCGAGTAGATGACATGATAGGTCTCCCGCCATTTGAAATAGAGGGAGGGGAACACCGCGTCCCCGGGAAAGCCATTATAGTATATATCGATCCTCACCATTTCCCCCAGGGCCAGGGGAGGAACGGGTTCGATGGAGAGGATATTATTTTCGTGTATCCAGACAGGAGGATCCCTTCCCTCGACGGTGACGGCCAGGATGTTCAGCACCGAATCGGCGTCTATATCGATCGTGGGCAGGTCTTCCGCCAGGCTGGCCACCAAAATTCCCACCCGGCCCTCCACTTCCCGCAGGGGATGGTTGAAGGCCAGGTCGATATCGTAATGGATTACGTCGAAAAGGAATTGGAGCGGAGTCGGTTCGGGAGCGGTCAGCCTATCCCGGTCCAGCAGGTTCCGGGCCCGGGCGATATCGAGTTTACGAATTATATCCCCGTGTATTTCATCCTGATCACCTTGCGCCGTCAGGGAAACGGGGAGAATAATCAGGAAAATTACGGCCCAGATTTTCATAACTATAAGCCCTTGATAACATTTCAGTTTTATTAATTATACGCCATTAGCATCGATTTTTCAAGCCCTCATGCGGTGCGGTCGGCGAAGACCCGGATTATAAATGTGTTGACGGCAAAATCGAGGGATCCTAAACTGCCTCATCAACGGCGCTCCCCGGCCCCCAGTGGTGGAGGCCGGCCGGGGGCGGAAATCAATGGCTAGAACGGGAGTTCTTGGTTTAGTGAGAATTGGCGGAAAAGCTCTTCGGATTCTGGGCGGGATTATGGCGCTGACCCTGGTTCCCGGGAGAATTTATCTTCCGGATTTGGATTTCAGCGATAGTACCACCGTAATGACCGCGCTCTCCATCGGTTTGACGGTTTTAGCCCTGGCCAGTTTCGCCGGGGCCTTCAGGGGAAATAGGCCGGCATTGGTCTGGATCGGTGTCCTCTGTCTCTTCCTGCCCATATTCCTTTACGTGGGCAGGGAAAATCTTGTTGAGGGAAGACTGCTCGATTTTACCTCCATTTCCTATCTCAGGTTGTTTCGCGGGTTGGGCCCCAGCCTGATGGCCGTAATCTTTCTTAAAGCCCTCTTTTACCGGTAACCGGTGGGGATGGGGAGGCCCGTCCCCGCATTAGGCCCTTTAATTTATTTCCCCGCTCGCTTATAATTCCACGTGAAATTAGAGGCTTAGAGGATTGATCCCCCGGCCGTCGCTGATCCCGTATCTATCGATATCCGGGAAGGGAGCTAGGGCGAGGGGGAGGTCTCGAGCGGATGGATAAATCGCGTTAACCGGTAAGGAGAGGTGAGATTGGCCTCGTTGGATGTGGTAATAGTCAACTGGAATACCGGCGGACAGCTGCGGGAGTGTCTCGCTTCACTCCGCCGGACCGATAGAGAGACCTTCGAGCTGCGGCGGGTAGTAATCGTGGATAACGCTTCCTCCGATCGATCGGCCGAGGGACTGGACCCATCCGGCCTGCCCCTGGAACTGATCCGCAACGAATATAATAGGGGTTTCGGCGCGGCCTGCAACCAGGGGGCCCGGGATTCCCGGGCCGATTATATCCTCTTCCTCAATCCGGATACTATCCTGCGCCCCGATTCTATTCGCGTGCCCCTCGATTTTATGCGGGGCGATGAAAACGGCCGTTTCGGCATAGCGGGGATCCAACTGATCGACGAGGAGGGCCGTGTGGGCCGCACCTGCGCCCGGTTCCCGGGAACGGGAAGGATGCTGGCCCGGGCGCTGGGACTGGACCGGGTACCAGGGGCGAAGGGTACCGGTTATGTCATGCAAGGCTGGGCGCACGACGGCAGCCGGATGGTCGATCACGTGATCGGCGCGTTCTACCTGGTTCGAGGCGAGCTTTTTAAGCGCTTGGGAGGATTTGACGAGCGCTTTTTCGTGTACCTGGAAGATCTCGATTTCTCTTTGCGGGCGAGCCGGGAGGGATACCGGGCCTATTACCACGCCGGCACCAGCGCCTTCCATAAAGGGGGAGGGTCTTCGGCGGGGGACCGCTCCCAGAGATTGTTTTACGCCCTCCGCAGCAGGATATTTTACGCCCGTAAGCATTTCACTCCCCCCGGCGCCTCTCTGGTAACCTTCTTCACCCTGGCGATCGAACCGGTTATCCGTTTAATATCGGCCCTGGCCCGATTTTCAAGTGTCCGTCTGAGAGAGACGGTGGGAGGGTATAAATTGCTCTGGACCGGATTGCCCGGGATAGTAAAGGGAAAATCGAATGGCTAGAAAGAAGATCCCCGAAAAGAAGTCCCGGGATCACCGGCTGGATCTGCTGCTTATCCTGATCCTGCTGACCGGCGCCCTGATCCGAGTGATATTCATCGTTCAACTGAGCCGCTCGGATATCAGTGATCTGCTTCCCCTGGATACCGGTTTTTTCAGGGAATTGGCCGCACGGATCTCCGCCGGGGAGGGGATCCCGGGAGGAACGGTATCGTTCAATCCCCTCTATCCTTTTTTCCTGTCCCTCATATTCCGTTGCTGCGGAGACGGGCTCGTGGCTCCCCGCATCGTCCAGTTGCTGGCCGGGTTGCTGTCCATATATCTGATGTACACGGCGGGCCGGAACCTCTCCCGGGGCGAAGCAGGCCCGTCCCCGCGCGATGAGGCGGTGGGCTTGCTGGCCGCGGCCCTTTTTGTCT
>JAFGPI010000244.1 GCA_016926065.1 Candidatus Krumholzibacteriota bacterium | reverse complement strand
TCGCTCTCCCGCTCGAAATGGCCTTGTCTGGAACTCGTCATATCGATAAAATGACCTGTGCAAAATAGGAATCGCTCAATTTAGGTAGAAATAATAGTGTCTAGCGTCAAGTGTTTCTTCCCTTCGGGAGAAATGATTATCGCTGATCAGTAGAGATTTCCGTTGATACCGGCAAAACCGCCGCTGTGCCCGACGACCTTGCCACCCAGCCCCTCATCGATGCCGAATCCATAGCCGTAACGATCACCCCCCTGGACGTGGCGATAAACGAAGCTCTTGACGTCGTTTGGGAATTCCTTTACAATCAATTCAGTTAGGACACCTATCCGACTGTCGCGCGGATGACTTCAAAGAAGCTAGTTTACGATATAAGCGACCGGCGTACACGCCTTTCAAACCATCCTGATCCGGCAGGAGAGGTGTTTTATGAGTTGTAAATGCCGCTCATGTCTCATCCCCTTGGGGCTCATAATTTTCATTGTGGTTTCGTACTCCTGCACCGAAACTCCCAGCGTTCCCGACTCACCCCAGCATGAACCCTCATGGAACACGGTTGGATTTCCTACATCCTACGATCTAAACGATGCTTGGGGCGAAAATGACAACTGCATATTCACGGTGGGCAATAGTGGAACGATACTGCGTTTCAACGGAAGCGAATGGAAACCCATGACCGCGGCCTGGAACAACTACTTAGGGATCTGGGGAAGTTCAAGCAGTTCCATCTATGCCATCGGTTACGATAATCCAAGGGCCGTTCACTATGATGGAGATGAATGGATTGCCTTGGAGGATTTTGGCCGCCTGAGATCTATATGGGGAAGTTCCGGCAAGGCCGTATACGCCGTAGGCGGAAGCGGGGAGGTTAAGTTCTACAATGGCACTTCGTGGCAAACCATAAAATCTCCGACTTTACGCAATCTGTATGGGGTCTGGGGGAGCGCGGAAAACAATGTCTATATGGTCGGGGAATTGGGGCTTATCTTCAATTACACTGGCACCGCCTGGAAACCGATGTCATCCGGTGACGCTCAATGCTTGATACCCGTGGATGCCGCTACAATTATACTAACGGAAGACAGCCGATGGCTGGAGAGTATTTGCCGTGTCCAGTGTCAGGAGCGAATCTATTTATTCCTCTTTGAATATGATTTGCGGGAGCTTTCTTCCTTGCCGGCCTCGGCGATTCACGTGGCGACCATAGATATCGAGTATTCCAGGTATCCAGAGTTTGGCCCGGGCACCAAAATGATGCTGTATTGTTATTATGATACCGCGGATGGAGAAATTAAGGTTGAGGAAACAACCTCCGGTACTTTCCATTCCGACATTATTTGCGTGCCCTATTACAGCGGAAAGGTATACATTGATGTGTTGGAGGCCGTAAGGACCGCCATAAATGATTCCCGGGATTTTATTGGCTTTCGCGTGGAGTGCTATGACTATTATGGCTATACGTTGGAATCGTGCCCTCCTTCGATGATAATTAATCTTGAGCCCACCCTGACGTCTATTTGGGGAAGTTCCAAGGATGATATTTATGCCGTTGGATCCTCGGGGACGATAGTCCACTACGACGGGCAGAACTGGATTAAAATGGATAGCGGGACCATCTATGATCTGAACGATATCTATGGTTTCTCGGCGGGGGAAATCTTCGCCGTAGGCGATAACGGCAAGATCATACATTACGATGGGAAGGCTTGGGAGGGCATGGAAAGCGGAACGACGAATGATCTCCATGCCGTTTGGGGGATGTGGCCCACTAATATATACGCCTTTGGCGAAGACGGCTTAATCCTGCGGTATAGGTGAATCCAAGAAGGTTTTAATGCCTTGACCAATAACCGAAACTCCTTTACAGTAATAAGTTATCACGGAAGGGAATCATTTCTGCATGTATTGTAAAGAGTGCAATCATCGAAACGTAACCGGGGCGCGGTTCTGCACGAAATGCGGAGCCGAGCTCGATATTATCGAGACTCCCGAAGAAAATGTGCATCGGGCAATCAGAGAAATAAAGAGAGGTAGCCTGCTATTCCATCGTTATGAAGTTATTGAAGAAATCGGATCGGGAGGAATGGGTAAGGTCTTCCGTGTCTTTGATAGAGTGCTTGAAGAATCGATTGCCCTGAAGATTATCAATCCTGAAATCGCCACCGATAAAATGGTTATTAGCCGGTTTAACCAGGAACTAAAAACCGCCAGAAAGATCACCCACCGGAATGTATGCCGGATGTATGATATCGGCGAGGAGGACGGGATTCACTATATCACCATGGAATATGTCACCGGTGAGGACCTGAAGAGCCTTATCAGACGGATCGGCCAATTGCCGGTCGGCAAGACGATTGATATCGCCAAGCAGATCTGCGAAGGATTGGCCGAAGCGCATGCCATGGGTGTGATCCATCGAGATATTAAACCCCAGAATATCATGATCGACAAGAAGGGGATGGCCAAGATCATGGATTTTGGAATCGCCCGTTTCATCAAGACGAAAAGTGTTACCACCACGGGAATGATCGTCGGCACACCGGAATACATGCCGCCGGAGCAGGCCGAAGGGAAAGCGGTGGATCGAAGCTCTGATATCTACTCCCTGGGGATCCTGCTCTTCGAGGCCTTGACCGGGAAGGTGCCGTTTGAAGGGGAAACCCCTTTAAGTATAGCCCTCAAGCATACCACCGAGCCGCCGCCCGATCCGCGGAAGCTGAATGATCGGATCCCCTCGCGGCTCAACAAGTTGATCTCGAAGTGCTTGGAGAAATATCAGAAGAAGAGGTATCAGAATGTCTCTGAAATGATCGCGGAATTGGAGAAGATCGAAAAGGCGATGCCGACAAGCCAGCGCGCGATTTTCGCCAGAAAGCCGTTAAGGAAGCGGGAGGGCGCGATCAGAACGGCGAAAAAAAGAATCCTTATTCCCGGGATCGTCATGTTGGTTCTGGCAGCTTTGGCGCTGGGGACATGGTTTCTCTGGATAAGACCGAAGCCAGCTGATCCCGTCGTTTCGAGTCCCGAGATTCTCTTGAAGGAGGGAAATCTGTACTGGGCGGAGAAAAAGTATCCAGAAGCGTTGGACCGATTCAGGCATCTGTTGGTCAGGGACCCCGGTAATTTCGAAGCGCAGCTGAGTGTGGCCCGGATATTGAAAGAACAGGGTAAATCAGATGAGTCGATCCTGGACTATATGCAGTCCCTCGGCCTAAAGGAAATCGATCCCCGCGTCCTCCGGCAGCCTACGGATCTAGCTTCAGAAAAGCATGGTGAGAGTAAGGTGCTGAATGATTTGCAAGAGGATCCTGCCGGCGCGGCGACTGATTTTCAAGATGATAGTCCTAGTACATCAACTGAAAAAGTTGCGGATAGTCCGCCGCCAATTGCGGATAATATACCGGCAAGTCAAAAACCTCCTAGGGATGAAAATACAGGAGAAAATGAAGAGCAAATTGAGAAAAGGATTCGGGACGGCTTGATCGCCGCCCAAGGATCCTGCGACCGGGGAGATTTTGAAGATTGCCTGAAGCAAAGTCTGGATGTATTAAAATTAGACCCCCATAATGATCAGGCCAATAAATACATACGTCTATCAAACGAGAAATTGCTGGAGGCGGAGATCAGTTCCATGGTGGATCAGTATGTTCAGGCTTTCATCAACAATAATCCGGTTGAATTCTACAAGGCGCACTGTACCACGCAGCTCTATGAAGAAATTCACGAGGATGCCGAACGAATATCCGGTTTGTATGAAAATTTCAAGCCGGTAGCCTCGAACTTAAATATCCGGTTAGCGGGGATCGATCGGGTAGATCTTACTTTTCACCATTGGCTTATGGGAACATCCAAGGTGACCGGAGCCGAACGGGAATTATCAAATGGGACGATGCAATGGAATTTGAATAAACAGGGGGGCAGCTGGAAAATCACCCAAATCGTATTTCAACCCTTCAAATAAGATACCTGAGAACTGTTGATTAGGAGAAAAATGAAAAGAAATATCGGGAAAGGTTTCTTTTGTGGTTTTTTCATTCTTTGCCTGTGGATGGTACCCGTATCTGCTCGGTCCGGGCTGGGGAAGGTAACGATCGTAGTTTCTGAAGCCCGTGTCCATATGGGACCCGATTCTACAAGCCGGGTGATTGCAAGGCCTTCCCTGAACAGTATCTACGAAATAGTCGGGAAAGCCGGAGAATGGTACGAGATCAAGCTGCCGTCCCGGCTCGGTATGATAATAACCGGCTTTATACACGAAAAGTACGTGAAGGTGGAAAAACCCGTGGGTTCACCGCGGCCAGATACCCTTCAGGTTCCACAGAAAAAAGTGCCCCCATGGTTTCGCAGGGAGAAAAGCCGCCAGGTCAAGCTGGGGGGGCTATGGCACCACCAGATGGATTATGACTATAAGTATCCATGGTTCGTTTATTACCAAAACGGTGCGATTTACGATTCGATAGATCAAGCGAGCGTGTATGGATTTCAACTGGGCGGGGGATGGTTTGTCTTCGGGAATATCGAAATTGACCTCGGTTTTCACTATGCAACAGCTACCCTGGATGGAGTATATGGAGTCGATCTGCCGAACAGGCAGCTTGCCAATGATATCGTCCACGCGGAAGCAACGGCCCATCCCAGAATCAGCGAGATGATTTTTATTCTGGGTTTGAATTATCATGTGTTACGGGAAGGGCGACTTAGGCCGTATTGTGGAGGTGGAATCAGCTATATTAAAGGCGAGATAGAATTATTGGATGAAATCACTTATGCGGAAACATTTCTTCCGGGTGGATCCCACGAAGTCGAAATCACCGATATAAAGCTGATTAGCACAAACCTGAACATTCTGGGTTTTTCGGGAAAAGTAGGGTTGGATATGGCCATATCTGAATCCATAATCATTTTCGGGGAAGGACAGTACTTGGTCGCCAACAAAAAGGTTCCCCATCCCAAGGCGACCAAGCTAAAGGGTGAGGATGCATTATTGGAGATAGACCGAGGAGGAATAACGGTTCTACTCGGAGTCAAGATCCCGTTCTGATGGCCGTCCCTTTCAGGGATAGATGCTCAAATTCTGTTCCTGCTCCGACCACACGGATTTCACCTGAGCGGGCAAGACGGGAAGGGGGAATGCAACTAAGACAGTCCTCACCCGCGGCCGACTGCTTGATTCCGCATTCAAGAGCCCGAAAAAATGTAGTTCCTTACGCACCTCGTGATTTCCGTTATCACCCGCCTGGCCATCGTTGTTTACCATAGTCCCTGTCCCCTTTTGCGCACTCCCGTCCCGGGCATGGAACTTGCGAAAATCCCTCTTTAAAGGGGCTGTTTTGGATTGTTTTCCTGCCGCGTGATATTGAATTGACCGTTGATCCGGTAACGGTAGCAAATCGGTAACAGAGGGGGAAACGATGAGCGGACAGAACAAGATATACGTCATCGATCCTGTAGGTTCAAAAGCCGGCGCCAATATAATATCCTCGTCCGGGGAGAACGGAAAGGAACTCGGGGAGAACGGGAAGGAACTTCCCAAGTATCTCCAGTCTTCAGGCGACGGTAGGAACGGGAGCCAGGGAACTTCGCGGGCCCGGACGAACGATAGGCAGTCCGGTGTTCCTCTGATCCTCTCCTATCTCGCCGGTCCGCTATCCATTCTCACCACCCGCAGGGGGCGAAGGAGCAGGTTCTGGGCGGGAATTGCCGTCTTCAGCGTGCTGCTGTTTATAAGTGTAATATGGATGTGGAGGGAATTCCCCTACTGGTCCACCCGGGAAACCCCCGCCGGAGCCGTGATCCTGCTTGCGGCGGCGCTGGCGGTCGTATCCGGTTTCTCCGCCTGGACGAAGGCAGTTATCCTGGCCGGGCGCTATGAGGGCCCGAGGCTCAGGCGCTCCCCCGGCTGGATCAGGGGCCCGTTGGCCGCGGGCCTGTTCGGCATTATCTGCCCGGGCATGGGCCTGTTCGTCACCGGGCGAACGAAACACGCGGCGGCGGTGTTGTGGATGACCTGCCTGACCGTTTTGGCGCTGCTTTTCCTCTCGCGGGCTGAATGGCTATGGAATTTCAACGCCTATGCGGGCGCCTTCTCCGTGAGGCCGGGTACGCTCGAGTACTTATTTATCGGCATAAGTGCCGCGACGGTTCTAGGAGGACTGGCCTGGATCGTACAGGCGCTCAATGGAGCTCGCTTGGCCCGACGTTCATCGAGCCGGAAAACGGTCTCCCAAAGAAACTGGTCCGCCGTAGCGCTTCTTGTTTCAATCATCGCCTTTTCGGCTCTTTCCAGACCCGCGGTGATCGCCGAAGCGCTCGACAAGCGCGCGGTAGCCGTTAGCCATAAGGGCATGAAAATCATCCCGCTCCACCTCTTCCTGGCCGCCAGCCGGTTGGATCCTTCACGCCCGGACTACGTCATAAAGGCAATCGAGCTTTATGAGGAAATCGGAGATCAAGTAATGGCCGATGTGATGCGACGGGATCTTATCAATCGGCTGGAGTCCTCGGTACCGCTTCTGGAGGAGGAGGGGATCGTTGTATCTAAGATCGAGACTCCGCCCGAAGACATGATCTTTCCCGCGGCAATCGATGCCCAGACCGTCGCCGGCCCGGGGATCAAAACGATTCCCGCCGAGCTGTTGATTCTCGACTGGGAGCGGAGTCAGGCGATCCCTTGATAAATATCAGGATCGCGCTAATCGATAGTAATGTGGGATAAAGCGCCCCGGTAGGTATAATTTGTTCCGTTGCATGACTTCGAGTCGATGACGTAGTGCGGGATTTTCCAGAGCCAACGCAGGGTGCGGATTCACCGGCCCGGCTTCGGGTCGGTGAAGCGATAGCCGATTCCCCAAACGGTGAGAATAAATTGAGGCGAATGCGGTGTTTTTTCGATCTTTTTTCTCAGTCGGTTAATGTGCGAATTTACCGTGTGCTCATAGACGTCGTCATGAAAATCCCAAATGATATCCAAGAGCTGGCGCCTGGAGTATACCCTCCCGGGATTCGAGGCGAAAAGATAGAGCAGATCGTACTCCTTGGCGGTGAGATTTACAGGCTTATCTTTCAATATTATCTGACGTTTCTCCGGATCGATCACCATTCCGTTGACTTTGATTTGACGTCCCGCGGTTTTTCCCTTCGCGCCCTGCTGAGCGTAGTTGCACCTGCGCAATACGGTCTTGATCCTGGCGGAGAGTTCGCGGGCGCCGGAGGACTTTGTTATATAGTCGTCGCAACCAGCCTCCAGGCATCGAACGCAATCCTGCTCTACTTTTTGATCACTCAAAATGATGATGGGCGTGTCCCGACAGGTAGCCCACATTTGCCGGCAGATTTTCATCGTGCAAAGATCGGTTGGGGTCGAATCTATCATGATGAGGGCATATTCCGTTTTCAAGTGGCTCTTTATCTTCTCATCGCCTCTTCCCGATACCTGGACCTCGAATCCTTCCTGGGTAAGGTAATTCTTTATCGGCTTGACGAAAATCGCATCGTCACTCACCAAAAGTAGTTTCTCGGATCTTTTCAAGGTCCACCGCCAGGTCACAGAGCATTTCGGCCGCGTTGGCCGGTCCCGGACTGGAAGAGGATTCAACCAGCCTCTTCAGTCCCGGCCGGTGGCAGGGGGCGCACGGGCCGGTAACTAAATAATATTCAGGATAACCGGCAAGAAGAGTGCATATAATATACCAGAATCGGCCTTATTCTGTGCATAAGGCGCGGGGATATCCTGAGATAACTCAACCGCTGCCGATGTGGTGCTCCGGTTTGTGAGCAAAAAAAACCCGGCTGCCGAGACCGCGAAAAACTCGGTAGCCGGGTTCTTGTGCATCCTTCCTTACTTGAAGGAGGCGTGTGCTATCTAAGAAGGATCATCTTCCGGCTTATGATTTCCTTTCCGCATTCCAAACTGTAGAAGTAGACGCCGGAAGCCACGGTTTTTCCATAAGCATCCTGACCCGCCCAATCAACCGCATGTTGTCCCTCCGGCATTTCCCGGTTTACCAGACGGGAGATCTCCCTTCCCGAAGCGTCATAGATCTTCAAACTTACGAATGCCCTTTCGGGAAGGTAGTATCGTATGGTGGTTGATGGATTGAACGGATTGGGGTGATTTTGGAATAGCGTGAGCTGCAAGGAGGGCGTGGATATGGGATCCGTCTCAAAGAGAATCCTGCGCCCCGCTTCATCCACCACCTCTACCCGGTATAGATACGCCGCTCCGGGCTCATAGCTGGAATCGTTGAATGTGAACGTGAGCCCGTCACTTTCGATTTCGGGATGGGGGAGCTCCCTGAATATTCCAATGCCCGCTTCGGCACGGAGGACGTGAAATTGCATGATCCTGCCGGCCTCGGAGAGGCTCCAGCTTAGAGTGATATTCAATGCATTGAATTCGGCGGAGTAACCCTGTAAAAGAGTAGCCACCAGACCGCATTCACCGGTGTTGAATGTGTACCAGGCCTGGGGAGCCACCATGGGGCGGGTCGCCCTCCGGGCGCTGTTGTCCTTGGCGAAAACGTAATACTCTATGTTCACCTCGTCCGCCTGCTGCGGTATGTCCGCATAGTAGTAATCCGGGTAGGCGGTTTCCTGCATCACCACAGCGTTGAACTCGGAGGATCCTTCCAGGCGCCAGTAAACCAGGAGGGAATCAGTAATCAAGCCCGTCTCGCTTCGGTCGTCGATGAGGGCCGTCACCTCGTAATCATCTTCATTGATATCCTGGTCCTGCAGCGGATTCGTGTCCAGGACCAGCATGTAACGGTCATGGATGCCCATTCCCCGGCAGTGGATGGCATCGTCGGACAGCCAGCCGTCCGCGAATCCCAAGACCTCATAGCCGGGCATCGCCGACGCGTAGGTGGCCAGGGCGTCCGCATCAGAGCTGATGCCGTACGTGGGAACGAACACCTTGTTGTTCAGTATGAGGGAGTTGGTATAGGCGGCTACATCGTCCCCCCCGATACTGCCAGAAAACACGCGCACGATGTTGTACGGCCGTCCGTAACAGTTGGTCAGGGTCTGCAGGTAAGCTACGTTGGTTTCGAGCTGGGCGTAGTGCGGATGACTGGAGGGGACCTCCTTTACCAGGATCGTCTCCTCGCTTAGTATCTTGGCCCAGCAGTCTATGTGGTGGATTCCGGTGGGATCGATGTCGGGGACTATAATGTAATTGGTTATCCCCAAATAGTCCTCCATCATCTGCGCGATCTCCTCATGGGTCATGGTGGGATTCTCATCCCAGGTCATATCCGTTGAAAAACCTATTCCATGCCCATCCGTCATGAAGTTCCCGCCCGTATGAATGATATCTGTTCCATAGACGGCGCAGCCCCATATAGTCCCCAACTCCACCGGGACCTGATCGTCGTAGGGGCGGGGCCGGTTGTATATGTGATCCACGATGCCCCATATCCCGTTGGAGAAAATAATTTGAGGACCATAGTCACGGGTCCAAATAGAGTCCGTCCGGATATCGAGTAATTCTACGTTGTCCATGTTCACGCCGTTGCTGGAAAGGCGGCTTAAACAGGTGGATTGCTGGTAGGCCCGGCACAGGACGTACACTTTGACGTCCTCGGCATATTCACGGATGAGATCGTACGGAATTCCGAAGCCGTTGTTGTACCGAATAAGCACGCCGGTGACAGGTTCCCACTGGGCGCACTTGCGGATCGGAGTGGCGGGCGGCGCCGTCGCCATGTGAACCAGCCCAATCTCATCGAGCCTGGTTTTCTCCTCTTCGGTGAGTCGGATGGGTAATTGTTGATCCAGAGCCCGATTAGTGTCGCTCTGGGCGAGGATTCCAAGTGGCAGGATTGCCGCAGCCAATAAGGCCGAAATACAGATTCTAAATAGCAGTGAAGATACAATATCACGAAGCTTCATAGCTCCACCTCCGCTGAAGAATTAGGTAACCCCAGAGATTGATATACCTTTGGAATCGAATTTTAACATAAAGTTATCACGAAATTATCACATGAGTGGGGACGCCCCGTTTCAATACAATTTGCTCCCTATCCTTTATAATATTATCTTAATCATAGAGGCTCCGGTAAACCTTATCCTACTCATATTCGCCGGGCGAACCGAGTGATCCAGATCGATCCCCACCAGGGCACTTTCGGGGAGGTTGAATGTGGATACCATCCAGGTACGATTCCGGAAGAAATACCACCAGTACCTTATGGAAGCTCTGGTCGTCGCGATCTTCGCGCATTTGCTGGTTTTCTATTTCGCGCCGCCCTTCGAGTTTACGCCATATCTGCCGATGGACAAGGGCACCACGATCATAGTGGACGAACCGGAACCTGTTCCGATCATCGAGGAGCCGAAAGAGGTGATACAGCCGAAGATCGAGCATGTGCCCATTATCAACGAAGAGCCCGGTGCGGATGACGTCGACATGCCCGTCACCTCGCCCGCTGATATCCGTGATTTGGCGATTCTGCCGCTGCCCACTCAAGAAAAACCGGGATTCATAGTGTGGGACAGCATGCCCATGCTCCTGAAAGCCTTCTCCCCGGTCTATCCCGAACTCGCCCGGCAAGGAGGCTTCGAGGGCAAGGTCCTGCTGCGGGTCACCATCGGAGCCGACGGGCGGGTCGAAGCCGCCTCGATCATCAACTCCGAGGTGCCGCCTTTGATGGAGAAGGCCGCCCTAAACGCGGTGATGAAGTTCGAGTTCGAGCCGGCGATGCAGCGCAACATCCCGGTAAGGTCGATCATGGCCGTACCGGTCGTCTTCAGGCTGCGCTGACCGGTCGGTCCGCTGGGGCCTGTTATCCTGGATCAGGCAGAGGAGTATTGGCCGGTGGCGCCTCCACAGAACCGGTTCAAAGGGGGATTTATCACTTCTCCAGGAGCGATACCCTTCCCTCACCGTAACCGGGAATCTTGACGGAGAAGTCCAATCGCATACGGGGATTCGAAACAATATCGGCTATCTCAGCGGGGATCTCGGCCGGGACGATGACGGTGTCTCCCAGGGAAATACGCGACCGGTCCGGTTTATTGAGAAGCTCGGTGGAAACGTTCAAGACCTCCTGGAAATTATCGCGGATGTTATCCGGGATTTCTCCCGAGCTGAGGCTGCTTTCCGCCGTTTCTGGCGGGATCACCGACAATGCAGCGCCGCTATATATGACAAATTTGAGATCACATAACCAGACGACTTTAATGGAGCCGTTATCCTTTTTATAGGTGGCTATCGCCAGGGGAGTTTCCGGGCTTATTGCCACGGGCTTGCCTTGGTTGACGGTCACTTTCATATCGAGAAGCTTTTCCAGGAGATCGCGGAGCGCGCCGCTTTCCGGCAGATGGCTCTTCGTATAATCGATTTCCTTCTCGGGTGGGGGAGGGGGGGGGGATCCTTCCGGATCCGTCGATCCCGGGGAAGGAGAGAATGCCGGAGCGGTCAACCGGAAAAGATGCAGAGCTATTCCGGCCGGTTTGTCCGCCACGGAGCCGTCGTTGATCCACTCCACCAGGCCGCTGCCCCGGTACTGCCCCCGGTCCGGAATTTCCAGGCTGAATTCCACCAGGTCTCCCGGGTTATAGCTTTCGCAGGTCTCCATGAAGATCCGGTTTGGAAGGATATTGCTCCCCCCTTTCTCGAATTCCCTTAGCGTGGAAGGGGGAAGAAGTGTCATCTCCGTGAGGGTGCCGCCGTCGATTTTTAAATATCTTAAAAGCTTCAATTTTTTCCCTTTTTCCGCCCTCCGACCGATCCGTGGCCCGGGCGGTTGTGCACATGGTGATAGGTATTGTCTGTACCGTTTATCGGCCGTCCGGCAGGAAACCTTTACCGGATAAAGTGAGACCGAGAACCTGTATAAGATAAAGTCAAATCGCTCTTTCCTATAGTTCCCGATAATTCTCCGTTATTTACCGTTGTTGTGAATAGTTCTTGCTCTAAGTCCTGAAAACACCCTCTAGAGACCATCGAGGTATCTGAATGTAACGTATTTATTTACACAGCGATACCACTTTATAGCGGGAGAAGCCCGGATTGCTTGAAGATAGTGGCTGGTGTAATTATATGATTTAGAATGGCTTAGGGCTGAATCTCGGTAACGGGACGGAGGCGCGAAAAGCGAGTTGAAATGCCGCACTTTGCCGATATGCATGATAAGGGTAAATATCCGTGCACTTTGATAGTGATGTTAGCGGTTTTTCTGCTGGGGGGAATGTATTCGGCGGCCTTTGCCGGGGATAAAACCGGTATCAAGATAAATGAGATAATCCCGGATAACCTCTCCGCTACCTCCCTCACCTCAGGTCTGATAGTGCAGTCGGTCAGCTGTCCCTATGACACCCTGGCTGCCATGCAAACCGGTATTCCCTTTACGATTCTCTTAAAAAATCTATCCGACGTGGAGATAAAAATCCAATTTATGATCTTGAATTTCTCTTTTGCCTCTACCGGTGACCGTAATTCCGATTACCTGGTGACGGGAGTGTCCTCGCCGGATTCGATCATGCCACCGCATGTGACCAGAGTCTTTAAATTTGAAATCGAGGTTCTCCCCTGGGCCCTGGCGAATGTGGACATCTCGGTCATGGTTTTTGTAGTGGGAGAGAGGCTGGATAACCATCAGCCCGTATTTACCGAGAGTGAAGAGCAGTTATATACCCTCGACCATTTTAATATGGCCTCTTTTGATAACGACGATGGTACCTATAGATGGCGGGGCGGCTGGGTCGAGATAGGGGAATCTGACGGTCCGGGTGAGGGAAATATTCAGATCGTCGAACCTTTATCGAGCGCCGTGATTGGAGATCACGTTCCCTATACGGGAGCCGGACTCAGCCGGGGGGCGGATATCTATGGAGCGGACAATGCCGAACTTGAATTCTTGTGGGAGCGCGATCCCGTTAACGGTTTTGAGGGAAGTTTCTTGGTCCAGGTTTCCAAAAACGGGAGGGACGACTGGGAAACCCTGCTGACGATCGCCGGCGGAGCGGATGAATCCTACACCAGCGAGGCATTTATTATAGATGATCATATATCGGACAGCACGACCGTGCGTTTCATGACCGAGGGCGTCTGTTCGGGAAGGATGTTTGTCGATGAGGTCCGCATAATTTTAATCACTCAATCGAGTTTTCACAGTTGGACGGTTCTTTCCGAGGCGATACTGTTCCACGCGGCCCTTTTCGATACGCGGCACACGCCCGACCGGTCGGATGACAGCCTGATCTGCGTGACCAATCCGGAAGTGGTTTCCCTTGACCGCATACAATATTTATACGGGAAGCAGCCGCTCGCCGACATCCCGTTCGAAAAATCAAACCTTTACCGCCTGGTTATTCAATTCAACTCTTCCTACGACTGGGATTGGAAACCGGATGAAAGCGAAACGGGCTATTTATCCTTTACCGGTCTCAACCGAGGATTCGGCCGGCTGTCGGCCCCGCGGTTCGGGTGCAAAGAGTTCCTGCTGCCCGAGACCATGATACCGGACCAGGAGGACGATCCGGCCGATTACCTGGTCGGAGCCACGGAAAAATCCCTTCCGCCGATTCCCTGGTCCATGAATACCGATCCCTGGTTGGATCCGGTCGTCGATGAGGGCAAGGTGGATGAATTCGGCGCCGTGATGGAGGGATTGGATCCGTTGAGGTGGATCGTTGATTGCCGGGATGCGGGTAAAAACTGGGAAATAACGGGGAACTGCGAAAAGGAGCGCTACTATTTCCACGAAATCTGGTTTCAACCGGATCTGGAATGGGCTCACGCCGATACGGCCGATTTATTTCTCCATATAAATGGGAAAGAGCCGGACGAAAACCTGGAGCAGATCCATCTGCTGTTAAACATGATGGACGACGATGTAGAAGGGCCGGTTATCTCGGATTATTCACCCGAGATTCTGCCGGAGGGAGTAAGTGAATATATCACCTGCCGCATCACGGACCCCAGCGGCGTCTATGACGACGGCACCGGCGTCGGCGGCCAGGGGGTTTATCTTCTTTACGATAGCGACGGCAGTTTGGAGGATGATTTTTACGAGCTTCAGATGTCACCTGCTGGCGGAGGTTATTTCAGAAGTGATCTCACGGTGGGAGGGCTGTCCCAAGGGGAGGAATTGATATACCGGGTTTACGCCTGTGACGACGATTCCGATACCGGTCCGGCGGATAGAAGCCGCAGCCGGGGGGATATCCAGACAGTTCAGTTCGTCGGTTCCGAGCCGGTGCATGATGCTCCGTACTCGCTTTCGCCGAACTTCGTGTACCCGGGTCAGCAGGATGTGACCTTCTCCATAAAGATCGGCAATCCGAACAGTGGGAAAGTCACCTTCCTTCCGGCGGTATCTTATTTAAGGATAGACGACGGCACCACGGTCCTCGTCACCCATCTCTCCAACGAGACGGTGCTGTCACCGGGAGCGGTGGATTTTCCGATAGCCTTTGATCCGGTAGATTTTCCGGTCGATTTTTCCGCTCTCGATACCCTCAAACCGCTGCTTCATCTGGAAGGCACTTACCTGGATTCCTTGTCCTGGGATCAGACCTGGACCGTTTCGGTGAGCAACCGGCTTACGGTGAAACGTCCCACCCTGCATATGGAGGCCCATGCCCTTCCCTCGCCGGATGTCAATCCCGGTGAAAGCAAGGTCGAGCTTCTGCGCCTGGAGTTGAATCTCGAGAATGTCACCGGTATATTGCTCGACACCCTCATCGTCTCCAATCCCCGTGCCCGTGTGCCCGGGGGTGCGGCCAGCGACGCCAACTTCGAAAGGCTTTATCTGTACAAACAGGGCGCTCCGCTGTTGGAATCCCTGGCTGCGCCGGATGATTCGGAGCCGCCCTTCCTGACCAGCAGGCCTTTCACGGAAAGCGACTCCCTCCTGGCCGCCGCCACCCTGGATAAGGGGAGGGCCGTCTTCGGCCTTTCCCGGGGAAGGCTGATCCCTCCCTGGGAATCATTGTACTATTACGTGGTCGCCGATGTGGATTCCTTTTCCGCCAGCGACGGTGAATTTTTGGATATCGATATAGCTTCGCCAGACTCGGTATTCTTGTCGGGAAGCGCCGCCGTAAGCTTCGAAGAGCTTCCCCTGAATTCCGAGGGGAGAAACCGCATCGACGGTTTTGTTAGTTTCCAAGCGCAAATCGTGGATAATCTGCCCGACACCCTATATTCGGGTGACGGCAACCAACCGGTGTTTACCGTGGATCTCCCCTCCAACGGGCAACTGCCGGACATCCTTTCCGGATTATCCGTTCGGAATTTGGGCGATAGCCAAGTGGACGAAATTATCAATGATCTTCGCTTTTGGGCCGATGACGGTGACGGTGTTTTCTCGGCGGGAGAGGACGAATATCTCGGGATTTTACTATATACCGGGGCGCGATTTCAGATTTCGGGCATCTCCCGACCGGTGATGGGATCACAGAGATTTTTCCTGACGGCGGGATTCGGCCAGGGATTCACGGAACCTTTGGAGGTGCGGTTCGGGATTCCGGTAGGCGGAGTGGAATATATCTCCGGCAATGACGGCCCGCTGGATCAGGGGGTAATCGCCGTTTCGTCCCAGGTGCTGATAAGACGAGAAAGTATCATCGTCGAGGCCCTGGAATCCGGCAGCGGCTCGGTTACGGTCCATCCGGGGGAGGTCGACGTGGAGCTGCTGGGGCTGAGGATCGTCAATAACACCTTGGGAGAGGTGACCGTGGACTCTCTGCGGCTGAGATCCGCGGAAGGGCTGTTTGCCTGCGAATCCGCCAAGAACTTCGGATTATTTCACGATAACGGGAACCTGACCTTCGATCCTGCGGGCGATGCCTGGATTTCAAGCGCCGCCTGGTCGGCGGGCAGCGGACTCTTCGCGGACATGGACCTGCATGTCGCCGCCGGTTCCTCGGCGGTGCTGTTTGTGGCGACCGGACTGGATTCATTCAAGACGGCGGATGGCTGCACCCTGGCGGTATGGCTCGCGTCGGCCGCCGATCTTCATCTCTCCGCGGCGACGGAAAATCCGTATGAGATCGATGG
>JAFGPI010000243.1 GCA_016926065.1 Candidatus Krumholzibacteriota bacterium | reverse complement strand
TCTCGCCCTTGCCGCCGGAGCCTTCTACGCGGCGGGACGGGCCCTGGTCTACACCGCCATAGGGATTATTCTGCTCTACAGCGTTACCTCGGCGCCGGCCCTGTCGTTCTGGTTGCAGAGGCATATGCTCAAGCTTCTGGGTCCGGTGCTGATCGTTTCGGGCATGTTCCTCCTGGGGCTCATCGGAGCCAAGATGTCGGTCGGAGGAATGAGCGAGAGAACGGCCGAAAGGGTGGGAAGCACGGGCATTTGGGGCGCGGGATTGCTGGGCATGCTTTTCGCGCTTTCCTTTTGCCCCACTTCAGCCGCGCTCTTTTTCGGCTCTCTCCTTCCCCTGGCCGCCGGGACCGGTTCCAGGATACTTCTGCCCGCGCTCTACGGCATAGGCACGGCGCTGCCGGTCATCGTCTTCGCGGCGATCATAGCCGCGGGAGCTGGAGCCCTGGGTAAGGCCTTCGACGTCGTCACCCGGGTGGAGATATGGGCCAGGAGGGTGACCGGAGTTCTCTTTATAGGCACCGGCGTATGGTTCTCGCTGAAGTATGTGTTCAAGATCTGTTAGATACTGGATACGGGAAGCGCCCGCTGGCTGGAAATTCGCATATCCTGAATATCAGAGGTAAGAAATTATCTTGATGGAAGGCAGGGTTGGAGTAAAAGGAGCCTGAGGATGAACGAAGCGCAGGCCTGTCTGATAAAAAAACCGCAAGGTCTGACATTCTTCGAGAAGTATCTGACCCTCTGGGTGCTACTCTGTGTCGCCGCGGGGATAATCCTGGGCCGGATCGCTCCCGGCGTGGCCCGCAGTCTGGACGGGATGACAGTGCATATCGGCGGCGCCCCAGTGGTTTCGATTCCGATAGCAATCTGTCTCTTCTTAATGATGTATCCGATCATGGTAAAGATCGATTTCGCCGATGTTCTGAAGGCCGGTAGAAATGCGCGTCCGGTCGGACTTACACTGTTCATTAATTGGGCGGTTAAACCTTTCACCATGTACGCGATCTCCTTCGTTTTCCTTGGTATCTTGTTCAGGGGACTCATAGGATCTGATGCGGTCGATTATGTGAAGATGCCGTTCGGCCTCAATCTCGACGCCGGAACGGCATATGGAGCCGGAAAGGTCGTAATGCACGAAGGTGTTAAAATGCTGGAAGTGCCATTATGGCGGAGTTACCTGGCTGGTTGCATCCTTCTGGGGATAGCTCCCTGCACCGCCATGGTACTGGTCTGGAGTTATCTGGCCAAAGGGAACGACGGGCATACATTGGTTATGGTGGCCATTAACTCGCTGACCATGCTCTTTCTCTACGGTCTCCTGGGGGGATTCCTCCTCGGAGTGGGGAAGCTACCCGTTCCCTGGCAGGCACTCCTGCTTTCCATCGGAGTCTATGTTGCCTTTCCCCTGGCAGCCGGCTACTTTTCGCGAAAGTGGATCGTGGCCCTAAAGGGTATCGCTTGGTTCGAAAAGGAATTTCTCCATGTCCTAACTCCCGTGACCATATTAGCCCTGCTCCTCACGCTGATTCTACTCTTCTCCTTCAAGGGAGCTCTCATCGTATCGAATCCCCTCACCATACTGTGGATAGCCATCCCCCTGTTTTTCCAGACAATTCTAATCTTTGGACTCGGATTCTGGCTATCACGCCTTCTCGGTCTCGAGTATGAGGATGCAGCGCCGTCGGCGATGATCGGTGCCTCCAACCACTTCGAGGTCGCCATAGCCACAGCAACCATGCTGTTCGGTCTCTCATCGGGGGCGGCTCTGGCCACCGTCGTCGGAGTTCTCATCGAGGTTCCGGTTATGCTGATGCTGGTCATGTTCTGCAGGAAATACTCGGGAATCTTCGGAAAAAGCCGGAATGTGGCTTAGAAACACAACGGATTCCCGGGAGAAGACGTTTTCTGACTCCCTCCGCCTAGGATTCAAGCAACGTAAAATTAGGAGACGGGCAAGGTAATCCGCACGGAGTGGCTTCCCCCATATTGGAGTTGAGAAATTATACGGTTTATAGAATACTGTTTTGGTAGACTGTTCTGATGATTTGCCGAGGGGGTGGAAAATGAAATTGTCGACTAGGTCGCGGTACGGACTCAGAGCGATGTTGAATATCGCGCGCAGCGGGAACGGACCGGTTTCCAGCGATGCCATTGCCGGCTGCGAATCGATATCCAAAAAATACCTCGACGGCATTCTGGGAAAGCTCAGAAGCGCCGGTCTTATCAAGAGCGTCCGGGGACAGGGAGGGGGGTACAAGCTGGCCCGCCATCCCCGCGACATAACGGCGGTAGAAGTGATCGAAGCCCTCGAGGGCGGAGTCTGTTTCACTCGGTGCGTCAAGGAACCGGGGAGCTGTGAAAAAGCGGAAACCTGCGCGGCGAGAGCGTTCTGGAGCCTGGTATCGGGCGCCACTACCGAGCTGATGAGAGGGATTACCATCGAAAAGCTCGCCCGCTGGAATCCCGGGGACGCTCTGGGGGTCAACGATGAGGATCTCTAAAGAACGGCTCAAGCCCTGGAATCCCGGGGACGCTCCGGGAGCTGAACGATGAGTGCCTCCCGTAAGGGGCCCCTCTGGATTCCCGGCGGCACTCTGAGGGCTTATCGAATAGTGTTTTACATCCGGTCGGAGCGTTAGTCGCCCGCCGGAGAAGTGACGGATGCCGGGTAATGAAAGGAATAATATGACTAGATCTTACGCGCCCCGGGTGGGGCTGCTTTTAACCGCGGCCCTGATACTCTTCCCTCCCTCGGCCCAAGCGGAGAGGCCCCTATTCGGGATTGAGGAGATAGTCCCGGCGGGAGGCTTGGATATAGAAGCTCCCGGTTGTTCGGTGCCTTCCTTGGTGGACTGGAACGAGGACGGGCTGGATGATCTTGTCATCGGCGAAGGGGGAGGGGGCGTGGTGGAGGGAAAGGTCAGGATTTACCTCAATTCCGGCTCGCCCGGATACCCGGTTTTCAACGCTTATTTCTACGTCCAATCCCTGGGCGCCGATCTGGTGAGGACGGGGGGAGGTTGAAGGGGAGTTTTCCCCGCGTGGTCGATGTGGATCCGGATGGCAGGAAGGATCTCCTGGTGGGAGACGCCGAGGGCGAGATAATACTCCACGCGAACGTGAACACAAAAGACGATCCCCGGTTCGACGGCGGAACACCCCTGGAAGCGGGTCCCCCGGGAATGAAGGTGGTTATCAACGTGGGGCAGAGGCCGACCCCGGAGGTGGTGGGTGGGGACAATGACGGGGTGCCCGACCTGCTGGTCGGCAGCGCCGACGGGCTGGTCAGGCTTTACCGGGGGAGGGAGGAGCGATGGCGGGCTCGGGAATTTACTTCATCAGGCTGGTCTCCGGTAAGGGGATCTCGGTGAGGAAAGCCGTCCTGGTGAGGTGATCGACCCGCTGACTCCCCCTGACCTCCGGGCGCGGTATGACCCTAATGGGGGCTGCGGAGGCCGCCGCGCAAACGCGGTTTGGCGACTTCCGCTACCAGACGGCCGAATTCCGCCGCGTCATCTACCGGCCGCTGGCAGGAAAAATCAGAGCAAATATAGGCTTTAGCCTTACCATCCGGGGAGGATAGATTTTTAAGAAAGGGCAGTTCATTTTCCAGGATTTTACCCGCTGCTTCGGATTCATGCAGCAAGACGGAGGACAGGGGGAGAAACCTGGATTGCAGGATCCCCAGCATTTCCCGGGTCTCTTCCCTTTCGATTTCCCCGGCGATGATGATTTCGGAGCCTGGCTCCGCGCCGTATATCAGGGCCGTGAGCAGGGCATTGCAGGATAGAACGGAGCGTTTGATCGATCCGGAAAAGTATCCGATGACTCCATCCGCCGCTTCCCTGAATCGCCGGTCCCGGGTCATACCGTGAAGTTTATAAAGGGCCAGCGCGGCCACGGCATTGCCACTGGGCAGGGCCCCGTCATAACCGGGCTTGGTGCGGGCCAGCAACCGGTCATGGTCCGATCCGTCCAGGAAAAAACCTCCCCTTTCCCGGTCGGCGAAGAGTGCCAGCATATCTTCGGCCAGCCGTCGGGCTTCTATCAGCCAGGAAGCGTCAAAATCCGCCTGGTACAGGTCGAGCAGCCCCATGATCAAAAAGGAGTAATCATCCAGGAATCCCTTGCCGCCGGCTTTTCCCCGGTAGCTGAAGCGCAGCAGCCGGTTATTTTCCCTCAGTCGGGTCAAGGCGAAGCGCGCCGCGCGCTCCGCGGCCAGGGTGTACCTGCTTTCCGCCAAAGCGGCTCCCCCCTGGGCCAGGGCGGATATCATCAATCCGTTCCAGGCCGTGATGATTTTTTCATCCCGGAATGGTCGAATCCGGGAAGAGCGCTGTTCCCGCAGCCGCAGACGGCAGCGGGATAAAATGTCATTGACGCGGGCCGGATCCAACCGGTGACGGTCGGCCAGATCCGCGATAGTTCCGGTGATGTTCAGGATCGTTTTTTGATTTTCGTAATTACCAGCTTTGGTTACGTTATAGTACTCCCGGAAAATAGCCGCTTCCCGCCCGTCCAGGAGTTGATCGATCTGCTCCGCGTCCCAGAGGTAAAAAATGCCTTCCTTCCCCTCACTGTCGGCGTCTTCGGCGCTGTAAAAGCCCCCGCCGGGAGCGGTCATTTCCCGCAGGACGTAATCCAGGGTTTCCCGGGCCACCCGGGCGTAATCCGGATTGTCCGTTATCTGGAAGGCCTGGATATAGACCTGGCTTATGAGGGCCTGGTCGTAGAGCATTTTTTCGAAATGGGGCACCAGCCACCGGTCATCGGTCGCGTAGCGGTGAAATCCTCCCCCCAGGTGATCGTATATCCCACCGGCGGCCATGGCGTCCAGGGTTGATTCTACCATAGAGAGCGCCTGCTGGTCGCCGGCGGAATACCAGTAATAAAGAAGCAGAGTGAGGTTGCCTGGCTGGGGGAATTTTGGCGCGCGGCCAAAACCGCCGAACTGGCGGTCGAAACTCTCCTGGTAGGACGGAAGAATATCTTTTAACGCCTCCAGGGGAGCATCCACCTGCCGGTCAGCCTCCAGAGGTACGATGCGGTTGCTGATTTGTTGAGCAAACCTGGTAACATCACCCTGCTTATCTTTCCAGGAACCGGAAATAGTCTGCAAAAGCTCCTCAAATCCGGGCCTGCCATATTTTCTCCGGGGGGGAAAATAGGTCCCCCCGTAGAAGGGCTTGGCGTCGGGAGTGATAAATACGGAGAGCGGCCATCCTCCACTGATACCCATCAGGCGCAACGCATCCAGGTAGAGGGCGTCGATGTCGGGCCGCTCCTCCCGGTCCACCTTTATGCTGATGAAATGTTCATTTAGGATCCCGGCGATTCGTTCGTTCCGGAAGCTTTCCTTTTCCATCACGTGGCACCAGTGACAGGCAGAATATCCGATGGAGAGGAAAATCGGCTTGTTCTCTTTTCGGGCCCGGGTGAAGGCTTCCTCTCCCCAGGGATACCACTCCACCGGATTATCGGCGTGTTGAAGAAGGTAGGGGCTGTTCTGGCCAGCTAACCGGTTCATACGAGGTCCCACTTTCACGTTCCACGAATCAGCCCCCCCCCTCAAAAATCATCAGAACCAACAACAGAAACTTATCCTCTCAAAACCGCTTGACGGTTAACGAGGGGGCGTGACCCCTTCATATAGGACTATAATAGTCCTATATGTTCGTGTTGTCAACCTCTTTTCATAAAAATTCATTAATAATTCGGGGATTTTTCTTAATCTGTTTATTGATAATGCGTTTCGGGATTAGCCGGGGAGGGTGGAAGGGGGCCGTAAGCGCCTATGGAGGGCGAACTGCGGGCAAAGGATAAAGCTCGCCTTCCGGCTCAGTCGAGACCCTCCCGGTAATCGGTTTCGATAATCTCCTCGATCCGGCGCTCGTCTTCCTGGGTCCTTATCAGGTCCCGCACGTGCCCGAATTCCTGTTCCACTTCCTTCCCGAACGATTCGACGGTCTGCTTGGTCCGTTTTCCACTGTTAATGCTTAAGAAACGGAACTTGCGCAGAAGGGATTCGTAGGTCTTGTTGGAAGTGTATCCGGAAAGGGTGTAGCGGGTCACATATCTGCCGCATTTGGCGCATTCGACATATACCTTTATATTTTCACCCTTGCAGAAATACATGTTGTTTTTCATTTCGGTGGAGCCGCAGTGTTCGCAATGCTCCAGCCGTGCCGTTTCCTTACAATGCTTATGGGCCAAATCCAGCCTCCTTATTTATCCGGCCGCGCCGGCGGTGGCGCCCGGTGTTAAAAAAGCAGATATATAAACAGCACGATGACAACGATCGAGATCAAGGTGATCACCGAGCCTCCCTTCATCATGGTTCTAACATCGATCAATCCGGAACCGTAGGCGATGGCGTTGGGGGGTGTGCTGATGGGGAGTATCATGGCCGCGGAGGCGGCGAGGGCTACCACTACGGCGCTGGTTTCAGCAGAGACGGCCGTCACTCCCACCACTATGGGAAGGAGCAGGTTGGCGGTGGCGCTGTTCGATATGAATGTGGTCATCACGGCGGCTGCCACCGCGAAGATAAACAGTATGGCGATTTTGTTCATCCCCGCGAAAGGTATCAATCCCACGATCCACTGGCTGAGGCCGCTCTCCCGCATGGCGATCCCCAGGCTCATACCGCCCCCGATGATGAACAGGATACCCCATCCCAGATCGTTCAGGTCGTCGCCGCCCAGCAGCCTGAGGCCGAAAAATACTACCAGCGGGATCAGGGCCACTACCGCTGCGGGGATTCCGTGGTAAGGCGAAGTCAGCCAGAGAAGAACGACGAGGCTGAATACGACCAGAATGAACTTGGATTTTCTATCCATCGGTTCCTCTTCGTCCAACTCCATCTCTATCCTGTGGATGCGGGGAGGAAAGATCCGGCACAGCATAATCCAGCAGAGGGCGGTGAGAATAACCACCACGGGGATGCCCCTTATCATCCAGTCGATAAAATTAATATCCCGGTGCATCTGATTCAGGATACCCATTGCTATGGCGTTGGGCGGGGTTCCTATGGGCGTGCCGATGCCCCCGATGTTGGAGGCGAACGGTATTCCGAGAATCAACGCGTGCCGGAAGGGCTCCCCGTCCGGGAAACGCTTTATGATGGGGATGGCTACCGCCACCATCAAGGCGGTGGTGGCCGTATTGGATATCCACAGGGAGAGAAAGGCGGTGGTCACCATCATTCCCAGCAGCACGATCGATGGTTTTACTCCCACCCTGCGCATTATCCCCCGCGATATCCTTTCGTCCAATCCGTATCTTTTGACCGCCCGCGCCATCACGAAGCCGCCGAGAAAAAGCACGACCACCGAATCGAAAAAGGGATTAAGGAAGATGGTGTACTGATTCCCGGATAGCCCCAGCGGGCCTCCCTCCCGGGCGAGGAATATAACTTCCAGGATCACGATAACGAAGGAAGTGACATAGAGAGGGAAGGGTTCGAGGACCCACAGTAGGGCGGCCGTGGTGAATATTCCCAGGGTTATTCTTCCGGCCTCACCCAGGCCGGGGAGCGGGAGCCGGCTGACCACGAATCCCAGCGCCAGGGATAGGAAGAAGACTATCAGGGTTTTAATGTTCTCGCCGGTAAGTATCACGAATTTCATGTCCAGACCACCGGTTAAAGATCCCTCATAAAATAATTATGTGGCAGGGAAAAGCAAATGGAATAGTAAAATCGAGCAAAACAGGCATTCGCGCGATAGGGAGACTGCCATCAAGCTGTGGAGCATGGTATTCACGCTGTGGGAGGCGGCCATCAGGCTATGCAGTTCGGCATTCACGCGATAGGGGGCGTCGCACACGCGGTAAGAGGCGGCGCGATTTTCAAGTTTTAGCGATAGCCGCTCCCGGGTTACTTGATGATGAGCTTTTCCCCCTGCGCCGCGTTCCACGCCCGGTGCTGCAGGACGGCTAGAATAGATCTGGCGATCTCCAGCGATTTTTGAGCCCGGGAACGGGTGTAATCGGCCAGATAGAGACGGGCGGCCTCCTGGTCCTTGCGGTATAGTTCCTGGGCGGTTTTCTCGACCGTTTCCTGCATATTAAACTGGTAATCCTCGAAATCCCGCCAGCGTCCCCTCACGTATTCGATTACGTTCCCGTAGTCCGCGTCTACCAGGCCCGCCATGAGGCCGAAGACGCAGGACGCGGAGTTCAGGTCCAGTTCCTCCGGTTGTCCCGGAAGGCTGAAGTGATAGTCATGCAGGTCCATATCGCCGCGGTAAAGGCTCCGGGGAGCATTCCGGAATTCTTCCGGTATATCGGTGGCGCAGAGATACCAGGGAACGAATCCGCTGCTGCACGGTTCATAGAGGGCCCGCCAGATAACCGTGCCCATCTCCCGGGGGAGCCAGCTCCTTTGCTGTATGATGGTCGTGCGGTGCGTGGCATAGGTGCAGATGGGACGGCTGGAGTTACGGTGAGGGGATCTCTCGTAATCGTTCGATTCGTCCAGTTCGGTTCCCTCGAAATGGCTCCTCATGATCGCCATGACCTCCCGCAGGGTTAATTTCCGGTCCGGTTTAAAAGAGACCGGCATCTTACCCTCGTCCGCTTCCTGCCAGCTCAGGGGAAAGTGGCGGTTCGCCATTTTTGCCATGAGCCAGTGGCGCCGGGTGTTTCTCTTGTCGGTGCGGCTGCGGGGATCGGCGTAGGCCTTGGCAAAGTCGAACTTGCCGTCCTGTTCCGGATCGTACCATCCGCGTTTTTGGGCGTATGTAATCAGATTCTTGGAACAGACGAAGTTATCTCTATCCCGCATATCCACTTCCCGGATGGTGTAGGTGTTGGCCAGGGCCACCACCTCGTCATCCTTCACCCTCCGGGCGACGTACTGCTTTCCCCTGACCATTTGCAGGATCCAGGCCTCCTTTTGATCCACGATATTGAGGGTTCTTCCCGAGGCGCGGTAGCCGTACTTATCGAGGAGCTGGGCCGCCAGCTCGACCGCCTCCCGGGCCGTTTTGCACCTTTCGGCCAAGATTATCCTGAGACGCCACCCGATGCCTCCCTGCAGCAGATCGCCGCGCTTTTCGACTTCTTCGATCGGGTCCTCCCGCGAGGGGCAGGCGTCGCTGCCCAGGGCCAGCCCCCATTCGTTGATCACCGCGTTTGAATACTCCGTGCCCGGCGGTTGATCCCAGAAAAATCCCCAGGTTTCGGGCACCTGGGGGATCTCGTTCCCGCCCACCAGCTTGATGGTTGATTCATCCGGGTGCTTCTTTCCCGGTATGTACCACAGGTAGTCGACATACCCAGGGCGATCATCCTCGGTTTTGGCGAATAGGATCGAGCCGTCGGCGGTGGTCTTTTTTCCCGCTATGAAAGCGGTGCAGGCGATTGCCAGGTCGGCGAACAGAAGGGCTGCCACTAGAGCCCCGGTGAAGGCGAAAAGTATCTTGGCCGCTAAGGACCTCTTTGATTTCGATGGAGGGTGCATGGCTCTTTCCTTCCGGTTGGATGCCAGTTCTATAGCGAATACAGGTACGCACCATAGTACAGGAAAAAGCCCCCGGGGGACAATCGATCTTTTAGCCGGAGCGCCAAGAGCGCGAGCACGACAAATCGCTATCTTACGAGACCGTCTGAATCCGGGGCGCCGAAGGTTGCCGGCCGAATGGAATCGCGGAATAGGTTGGCGTAGAGGTAATCGGCGATCCAGCGGTGAGCGTTCTCGGTCCAGTGACCGTCATGGGGGAGGAAGGCCGGGCTGCCGTGACTCTCTTCTTTATCCCGCAGGTAGCCCTCCACGAAGTGTGTCTCCACGTCGGCGCATTTTCTCCTCCATAGATTCATTCGCTCCGCTTCGAGCGGAAAATCGATCAGCACTAAGAGCCTCGCGCCCCGCGCTTCGCATTCTTCCTGCATCTTGACTATTAGAGAGCAAAAGAGGCGAAAGGGATAATCCGCTTCCGTGATCGCCGGAAGGGTAGCGGAAGAAGACCCTCCTTCCCTCAATTTTCCGCTCAGCGAACAGAGGGACAGGTGCAGGCGGTGCTTCAGGAAATAGGCCAGGCGGCTGTGGCGCGATAACCGGTATCTCAACTGCTGTCCCAGCGTAAAAGGGGGTATGGGACAGCCTTGGAGGGTGAGTTTCCCCTCATCATCCAGGGTGAAGTAGGGTTTATGGTACAGGCCTTCGCATCTCTTGCGGGTGTTGTCCTGTATGTCGTTCCGGGCCGCTTGATAAATCACCACCTGGGGGGAGTACCGGAATCCTTCCTTTTGAAGATAAAGCAGGACCTGGTCCGTGCTGTATCCTCCCACCCCCGCGTTGATTACCTCCACCCGGCGGCCCTCCCGGAGACACCTCCTCTCCAATAGGCTGGTGTAGATAAGGTCCTGCTCCACCGCCCATCCCCAGGTAAAGGAATCCCCGGTGCACAGCACGCGGGGCACTTCCGGCGCGCCCCGCAGGGACCGTTTCCTGTCCCGGAAGCCTCTGGAGTTTTGGGCTATGGAGATGGAGAAAGATTGCTCCTTCAACAAGCAGCGGAGGTTGGATCTACCGCGCCATCCCAGGTAAGGGTCGTATTCCCTCTGCGGTATATTCGCCAGGGGCGCCGATAGGCGCAGGACCAATTCGGCCGCCAGCAGGGTGACGATGGTGGAACCGGATATAAGCAGAACCGGAAGTAGATACTTTTGCCAAAGGCCGGGGGGCTTCATGCCGGCTTACCCTTTCTGCTATCGAAGGAGTGGCGCGCTGACAATATCAATCCCTAAAGATGGGAATTTTTGTGTAATCCGTTGGTGGCGTCATTATAGCATGGGGGGAGAAAGTATTCAATTTATATGTATTAGGCGGTGGAGGCCGGCAGGCTTTAAGGGACCTGTCCCGGTCGGTTTCAGAGAGGGCACACCGGCTGCTTCGGGGGAGCGGGTTGTGGCGGGTTTCAGGCGGAAAAACCCGGAGAATGTAGTAATCCGCTTAACCTCAGAACCGGTATCCGATTCCCAGCAGCAGGCCGAGGTAACGCAGGTCGTCACTGGCCTCGAATTGTTGGGCGACGGTCCCCCCGCATTTTCCGATTCCCAGGTCCTGGGCCAAGCTCATATAATAGTTTTCATCGATCTCCACCTGACCGAAGTCTATGAACCGCAGGTTCGCCGTGATGATCAAGGAGCGTTTCAGGCGATAATCGGCGCCTACGTTCAATCCGAAAGCTACGCTTTCGCCTATGTCCACCTCCTCGATTCCGGACATGTTAACCGCGGGGGCGAAGAACGGACCGGCATAAAAATCGAGTCTATTCTCGGGTTTGAGATGGTAGTTGAGGCACAGCCCGATCATCTGTATGTCCAGGGCCCCATCCTCCCGGATCGGGGGTACCAGGGAGGGGCTTACTCCGGATATATTTGTGAAATCCCCCTGCAACTGATATTTTACCGCGTCCAGGACGAAGACGAAGTCCGCCTCCAGACCGAGGTGTCCATTCATGATCAGGTACTCGGCACCGAACATGAAGCCGGCGGCGTTCTGGGTTTCTCCCGATCCTTCTCCGCTGAAGTCACCGGAGAATCCATAGCAGGTACCGGGGAAAACGGGGATGCAGACCTGGCAACTAAAAGCGCCCGAGGCGCTGCCATGAGCGTCACTTTCTCCCGTCTGTAGTCCGAAAAGGAAAAATCCCCTTACATTTACGCGATGTTTCCGGTCCCGGCCTTCCCCTGCTTCACCGGCTCGGGCGATAGGCGTGAGGATGATCGCGCCCCATAGGACGATAAGAAGGAGGAGCGGCAGTTTGGATCTAACCATCGGGCTCATTAGTTTATCTCCTCTCGTAATCTTTGCCGGGCACCCAGCCGGACGATCTTCTGTCATGCTGGCTGCCCCGTACGCATAATCCAGGATTCGTGCGCGGCGAGTATACTATAATACAGCGCATTAAACAAGCGACGTCCCTCCTCGATCCTCCTCCAGCCGGCGTCAAGGAAAGTTGACAGCGGCGCAACAATTTGGCATGCTCTTTTGAGGTAATAATTTAAAAAAGCAGCCACCAGCATGAATTTGCGCCTTGGATTAATTTTCTGGCTGTCCGTTTCGGCTGTTTTCGCCATCGGTTCGGGCATCAACGCGCAAGGGGTAGAGGCGGAGGGGAAAATTTACTGCCTCCCCCCGGCGACCGGCTAAAATAAGAATCCGCCGGCGGGGGATAATTTCCAGGAGAGTACCAAAACCAAAACCGTCACCGCCGCCAGGAGGACGCGGGCGAGATGCCTGCCTCTACCTCGAAAAAGCTCCGCTTCCCCTTCCCGGTAATATTTCCACCCGGAAAGGAACAGGGTGATAAAGCACAAGGAATAGAAAACCTTGAATAGCGGAGCGGGCAGATTCAGCAGAAAGATCAAACCGGTCAGGGAAAAGACGACGGTGTTCAGTTTGCCGTGACGGTTGGCGCTGACCGGGCCCTCATCCCGGGCGGCCCGCCGGTGGTTGATGACCATTCCACCCAGCAGGATGGCCAGGTCCCGGAATACTAATAAAAAAACGAGCAGGGGGGGAAAGCCCTGGTAGGCGACCAGGGCCAGGAAGAGTAGGCCCATGGCGATCTTGTCGGCCAGGGGATCGAGGAATTTTCCCAGGACGGTTATTTGGCCCAGCCCGCGGCTGGCCAGGCCGTCCAGGTAGTCGGTGAGGATGATTATTCCCACCAGGGAGATCAGCAGGGGATCGCCCCGGATCCCCTCCCGGCGCAGCAGGAAAAAGATGGGTATTGCCAGGCCGATGCGGGAAAGGCTTAAGAGGTTGGAGAGGTAGAACCAGTGGCGGAGGGGGATCTTCATCTTAGTTCGCTTCATGAATAATAGCCTAGTAATAAACAAGTTAGACGGGTGCAACTATAGATGATCGTAAACACGATGTCAAATGTTTAGATCGGGGGGTGGATTTAGATGTGGGGCGGGTTTAGATCGGGGAGGTTCCGGCGAACCGGTGGGCCAGGAGCTCGCCGGGCGGCGGGGGGATATGAAGAAGCGCCGCGGGTCCGGAGACCGTGACCGTTTCACCTCTTCCGGCGCAGCCACGGTTTCAGCAGGCGGAATAACCGTCCCACCTTACCCTGACCCCGCAGGTGCTGATGGACCAGCCGGTTACGCATAATGCTATCACAGAGATGACACTGGCAGAGGTTCCAGATTTCGGTGTCCAGCAGGGGGACCCTCAGGGTTTGTTCGCGAAAGCGGCGGTAGGCATCCGAACGCCAGATATCGGCGAAAGAGGAGTGATTGATATTTCCCAGGGAGATGCGGCCCACGCACTGGCAGCAAGGGGTGACGGTTCCATCCATGAGGACGCGGGAGAAATACCAACCGGTGTAGCAGGGGAAGCGGGTATAGAATTCCCGCGCGGGATCGCCGATCCGGGCCTCGGGATCTCCCGAGAGTGCGGAGGCGGAGAGGTCCAGAAAATCATCCAGTCCGTAGATCGAAACCTTCCGGGCGGCTGCCAAGCGGTTTATCGCCTTCCGGTTTTCAAGCAGCTCTTTCAACTGGGACTCGGTGAGCCGGAGCCGGGTCTCCTGCGCCGGATCAAAGTCCGGTTTTCCCTCCTCCCGGCGGATAAAAGGCCGGATCGGCTGTATATCGAGGTTCGCTCCGTAACGGCCGGCCAGCTCCACCGCTGCGCCGACATCCCGGTAGTTTTCGCTGCACAGCACGAAGGCGATCGTTATGGGAATCCCCGCCCGGTGCAGCAGATCCAATCCCTCCTGCACCCGCCTCCAGTTCTTCTCGGAATCCCGGGGATGCATCCTGCGGTATATCTCCTCCGACCCCGCCTGGATGGAGACGGTGGCGCCGGAGAGCAGCTCGGACACCACGGTGAAGCGGGTAAGCAGGGTGCCGTTGGTGACGATGGAGGCTTTCAGCCCGCGCCCGCCGATTTCCCGCAGCAGTTTTCCCGCCTGGGGATGCATGAGCGGTTCACCGTAACCGGCCAGGTTGATGTTGACCGCTCCCAGGGATGCGCAATCATCCAGCAGCCGGACGAATAGGTCCGGATCGAAGTGGCGCAGGCGTTCCTCCTCTTCGAACCGGCAGGGGCTGAGAGGGGAGTAGTTATAGCAGCAGAGGCAGTGGAGGTTGCAGGAGTTGTTGAAATCCACCATCACTTCCTGCGGACCGACGGCGGGATCGCGGCCCGGCCCGATGGAGGCCAGCAGCGGGAAATAGTGGGAGGCTTTCCGTATCCCTTTGCTGATCGTTCCAAATCCCATGCGGCGGTCTCCTCTCCGGGCAGAGAATAGCAGCAACGGCGGGCGCGGGTCAAGTAAAGGGGGGCCGGCGCGGGTAGCGCGGCCCGGGCCTCCGCGGGCTGAGCCACAACGGCCGGAAGGCTCCCATCCGGGAAAAATGGTGGAACATATCTCCCCGGTAAGGTATAACAATAGGTGCCACGTGAACGTTATTGAAAAGAGTGGGAAGAGATTCGCCCAAGGAGGAAGCATGAAGATCAGACCCCTGCTGGCCGTTTTGTTGGTGCTGGGCTTGAGCGTAGCCGGTTGTGACCGGGGAGGCGTCACCCAGTACACCATCGAGCAGTTCCTTGATACCGAGACCATATTCGGAGGGTCGTTTTCCTTCGACGAGGAAAGGTTGCTCATATCCACCGATCGGACGGGAATATTCAACGCCTACTACATTCCGGTGGGGGGAGGAGATCCGGTGCAGCTTACCGCTTCCAGCGACAACGCGGTTATCGTCCTTTCCTATTTCCCCCATGACGATCGTATCCTGTTCCTGAGCGACAAGGGGGGGAACGAAATCTATCATATCTACCTGCGGGATGAAGAAGGAGTGGTTAACGACCTTACCCCGGCCGAAAAGGCCCGGTCGGTGTTCTACGGTTGGACCTTCGATCGGGAAAATTTTCTTTACTGTTCCAACAAGAGAGATGAAAAATACATGGACGTCTATATCATGGATATAGAGACCCTGACCTCGAAAATGATCTATCTCAACGATCCCGGGTACAGTTTCGGATGGATATCCAACGATCTGCGCTACATGTCCTTCACCAAGACGATCACCGAACATAATTCCGACATCTATCTCTACGACCGGCGAACCGGAGAGGTCAAGCACATTACCCCACACCGGGGAGACATAAATTACCGGCCGGAGGATTTCAGCCCCGATTCCAAGTATCTTTATTATTTGACCGATGAAGGCCGCGATTTTACTTATTTGAAGAGCTATGAGATCGAAACCGGAAAAACGGAAACGGTGGAGCAGGCGGATTGGGACATCACCTACTCGAAGCTGTCCCGCACCGGCCGCTACCGGGTGACCGGAATAAATGTCGACGGGAAAACGGAGATCAAGATCCACGACGCCAAGAGCGGTGACCCGGTCGGCCTTCCCCGGCTGCCGGACGGCGTGATTACTTCGGTGGGAATATCCGATAGTGAAAGGTTGATGAAATTCTACGTCAACGGCTCCCGTTCCCCCAACAACCTCTACGTGCTGAATCTAGAAACCGGCAAGTACCTTAAGCTGACCGACTCGATGAATCCGGAGATCGACCGGGATGATCTGGTGGAAGCCGAGGTGATACGCTACAAATCCTTCGACGGGGAAGTGATCCCTTCCATCTACTACCGGCCCCGGGGGATAAAACCCGGAAAGAACATCCCCGCCCTGGTGCTGGTGCACGGTGGGCCCGGAGGACAATCGCGGGTGGGATACCGGGAAACCGTGCAATACCTGGTGAACCACGGCTATGCCGTGCTGGCGGTGAACAACCGGGGCAGTTCCGGCTATGGAAAGAGATTTTACAAGCTGGATGATATGAAACACGGGGAGGATGATCTGCGCGATTGCATCGAGGGCAAGAACTGGCTCATCCATACCGGGTACGTCGATCCGGAGAGAATAGGCATTATCGGCGCCAGTTACGGCGGGTACATGGTCCTGGCCGCCCTCACCCTGACTCCGGAGGAGTTCGCCCTGGGAGTGGATCTGTTCGGTATTTCAAACTGGGTGCGGACCCTGGAGAGCATTCCTCCCTGGTGGGAGCATTTCCGCGAGGCGCTTTACCAGGAAATGGGAAATCCCGAGACCGACAAGGAATATTTGACCAGGATATCGCCCCTCTTTCACGCGGATAAGATCGTCCGGCCCTTGATGGTTCTGCAGGGAGCCAACGATCCCAGAGTCCTCAAGATCGAGTCGGACGAGATCGTGGAGGCGGCCCGTAAGAACGGCGTGGACGTGGACTATATAGTATTTGATGATGAAGGGCACGGATTCATGAAAAAAGCCAACCGGATCAGCGGGTACAAGGCGATCCTCGGTTTTCTGGATAAACACCTGAAAAAGGGATCTTCCTAGAACCGGCGGATTGGAAAGCGGGGAGCCTGGATAGATGGATGAACAAAATGAAAAGCTGATGCTGGAACGGTTCAACGAAGCCTACCGGCGGCTGCGCGAGGAGATCGCCCGCGTCATCGTGGGCCAGGAACGGGTTATAGACGAACTGTTGACGGCGCTGTTTTCCGGGGGGCACTGCCTGCTGGTGGGCGTTCCCGGCTTGGCCAAAACCTTGCTGGTCTCCACCGTGGCCGGGTGTCTGGGGCTGAAGTTTTCCCGCATCCAGTTCACTCCCGACCTGATGCCCAGCGACATCATGGGGACGGAAGTGCTGGAAGAGGATAAGATCACCCACGGGCGGATTTTCCGCTTTCTGCAGGGTCCGGTGTTCGCCAACGTGGTCCTGGCGGACGAGATCAACCGTACGCCTCCCAAGACACAATCAGCCTTGCTGCAAGCCATGCAGGAGTTCAATGTGACGGTGGGGGGTAAGACCTACGGGCTGGACCTTCCCTTTTTCGTGCTGGCCACGCAGAATCCGATCGAGCTGGAAGGCACCTATCCCCTGCCCGAAGCGCAGCTGGACCGGTTCATGTTCAATATCCGGGTGGATTATCCTTCCCCGGAAGAGGAATTGAGGATCGTGGATACCACCACCTCGGCGCCGATGCAGGAGACCAGGAAGGTTCTGGAAGGCTCCGATATAGTGGAAATACAGAAAATGATCAGGAGCGTGCCGGTCTCGGAAAAGGTGCTCTCTTTCGCGGTGAGGCTGGTCCGGGCCAGCCGGGGCGAAGGGATAGGGGGCGTGGAGGAATACCTTTCCTGGGGGGCCGGTCCCCGGGCCGGGCAGTATCTCATTTTGGGAGCGAAAACCCGCGCCGTCATGCTGGGCCGCACCACGCCCGACATCGAGGATATCCGCGCCGTCGCCTGGCCTGTGCTGCGCCATAGGTTGGTAACGAATTTTCACGCGGAAGCAGATGGAATTACCACCGAGGACCTGGTGCAGCGGCTGCTGGATGCCGTACAGCCCTGAGAGGGCGGGCGGGTAAATATCTAAATGGGGCCGAGCATGAGCGCAGGGAAAAAAGATTTCACTGAATTTCTCCGTCCGGAAACCGTCAGCCGGCTGGCCCATATGGAACTGCGGGCCCGGCTGATCGTGGAGGGATTCATAGCCGGATTGCACCGCTCTCCCTATCATGGATTTTCGGTGGAGTTCGCCGAGTACCGGCAATATAACTACGGGGAATCGACCCGGAACATAGATTGGAAGATCTACGCCAAGACAGACCGCTGCTACGTGAAGGTTTTCGAGGATGAAACCAACCTCAACGCCACCCTGCTGCTGGACCAAAGTGCTTCCATGGACTTCGGCAGCACTTCCGTCACCAAGCTCAGGTATGGGTCGTTTCTATCGGCCGCCCTCGGCTACCTGATGATCAAGCAGCGGGACGCCGTCGGCCTGGCCGTTTTCGACGAGAAAATAAACATCATGATCCCTCACCGCTCGGTGAAAAGGCAGCTTTTTCACCTGATGCGGACCCTGGAGCTGGTGGTGCCCGGTGCCCGGACGAGGATCAGTTCCACCCTGCATGAGATGGCTGACCGGATTAAAAGGAGGGGGCTGGTAGTGCTGATCAGCGACCTTTTCGACGATCCCGACAAGGTGATGAACGGGCTCAAGCATTTCCGGCACCGGGGGCACGAGATAGTCCTTTTTCACCTTCTCGATCCGGTGGAATTAACCCTCGATTACCAGGGAGAGGTAAAATTCGTGGACCGGGAAACCGGGGAAAAACTTCGCGCCCAACCCTGGTTTCTGAAAAGAGAATACCAACGGGATGTCCGGGAATGGACCGGGTGGCTGGAAAAGCGATGCAAGGAAAACGCCATCGATTACAACCTGATTACCGTGGACAGGCCCTTCGACCAGGCCCTGGTTTCCTATCTGGGTAAAAGAAAGAGAATGAAATAGCAGGGTTCCCCGGGGGAGGGATGGCGCCGGCCCGAGGAAAGGGCCGGGGGTTGTATTCCTTATGGAGGGGAAAGGGATAACGGGATGAATTTTCTTAATCCAATATTTCTTTTTTCGCTGGCCGCGGTGGCGGTGCCGCTGTTGATACACATATTCAGCCGGCGCCGGATTCCCGAGATCCCTTTCAGCACCCTGCGCTTCCTCAAGCGCTCCGACCGGAGGAGCATGCGCCGGGTCAATTTCCGCCGCTGGCTGCTCCTGCTGCTCCGGATTGCGGCAGTGGCGCTGCTGGCCCTGGCCTTCGCCCGGCCGGTCATCAAGGGCCGGTTGGCGGGAATGTTCGGGGAGAGTGGGGCCAAGGCGGTTTGCATAATGCTGGATAAGAGCTACAGCATGGGAGTGGAGGAGGAAGGGGGGCTGCTTTTTGACCGGGCCCGGGAAAGGGTCCGGGAGATATTTCCCCACTTGAACGAAGATGATGAGGTGACCATCTTTCTATTCGACGATACCCCGGAGCAGGTATTCGAAAGCCAGAGGTTCAGGAGCGGTCCGGCTCTGGATCTGCTGGAACGAATGGAGCCGGCCTGGGGGGAGACTGATTTGAGAGAGGGGATCAGGGCCGCCCGCGATATTCTGGAACGCAGCAGAAGGGAAGCCAGGGAATTATTCGTCATCTCCGATTTCCAACGCTCGGCCCTATCCGCGAGGGCCCCCCGGGTCCCGGGGGAAGAGCCGGCCGCCGAGCGCCGGGGGGATGGAGGGAGTGACGGTGGGAGGATCCGGGAGTACCTGCTGCCGGTGCAAAGTGATCCGGGGCCGAACGTGTCGGTGGAGAAGGTGTTCACTCCCCGGGTGGCCATCCATAAGGGAGAAATCGTAGCGTTGAGAATACTCTTGAAAAACCACTCCCCCAGCCTGGGAGCGAGATTTCCGCTGCGGGTATCCCTGGACGGAACGCGGATAGTGGAAAAAGAGGTTGAGATCGCGCCCCGGGATTCGCGGGAGGAGATCCTGGAATTCCCGGTGGAGAAAACCGGCTGGATCAAGGGCGAGGTGAGCAAGAAAGAGGACCGGCTCGGCGCGGATGACCGCAGGTTTTTCAGCATGTATGTTAGGGAGAAAGTCAGCCTGCTGCTGATCGCCGACGAACAGGCCTTCTACCTAGAGCAGGCCCTCAGTCCCGACGGGGTGGAAGGAGATATCCGGCTGAGGAGAAAGGGGTGGAAGGAATTTGATTCGGCCGACTTGGAAGGAGCCGAGGTCCTGCTGCTGGGAACCGGGAAAGGCCCGGCCGGGGGGGATATCGGCTTGATCAAAAGCTATGCCGCCCGGGGCGGAAGGGTCCTGGTGCTGGTATTGCCGCAGAGGGAGGCCCTGATCAGGGAACTGAGCGGTAGTGATCCGATGCTCGGATTCGAGCCGGGCCGGACCATGACCATCGAGGAACCGCGGGAAAAACCGGGTTTCCTCCTTCCCTTCGACCGGGAGGATCTTACCGGTCTCTCCCGGATCAGGTTCCTGGCTGCGCCCCGGATCCGGGGGGTGCCGGACGACCTGGTCCGAATCTATTTCCGCGACGGATCACCCTTTATTTGGACCCAAAGGCTGGGCCGGGGTTCCATCACCTTCGCGGCCCTTGATCCCCGTCCCGCTGCGGGCGATTTGCCCCTCTCCCCCTATTTCCTGCCCCTGGTGCAGCAGTTGGTGCTGACCGAGGAGAAGCTGCCGGTTTACGGCGAGGGCGCCACGGTGGAAGACGAGGTTATTTGGGAGAAGCGGCCGGGGATCGAATATACCGTCCGCCTGCCGGGGGGGGACACGTACCGGCCGGGCAAACCGGCGCGGGTGCCGCCCGGGGCGGAGCAGTTCGATGAGATCGCCGGGGAGGTGGTCATTCCGGCCGGCCGGGAACCGGGATTCCTGGCCGTGTACGAGGATAGCCAGCTGGTATGGCAGGTGGAAGTCAATCCCCGGTGCGAGAGGGAATCGGATCTCGCGGTTATGAGCGCGGAGGAAGTCGCCGATTCGCTAGGTTTTAGGTACTATCAGGTGATCGGGGAAGGGGAGGAGATGGCGGCGGGAATTCATTCCGCCCGGGAGGGACGGGAAATATCCACCTTCCTGGTCATGGTGGCCATACTGGTTTTTACCCTGGAGCTTTTTCTGGCGCAGAGAAAGGAGCCGGGGGGGGAGAGGCAAACCTGAGATGTGGGAAGGCCTGAAGAAAAAGATCGGCGGTCTGCCGGAGACCCGGGAACTGGGGAAGAAGCTGGCCGGGAAGGAGGCGGTGATCGCGGTGTGCGGGCTCTCGGGAAGCGCCCGGGCGCTGCTGCTCTCGCTGGATGAGGTAAGAGGGGATGATCCCCTGCTGGTGATCGCTCCCGATCCACTGACTGTAAGGGATATCGAGAACGACCTTAAGAATTTCGGATTGGAGGGAGTGACCACCTTCCCCGAGGATGAGATCCTGCCCTATGATTACCACGATCCCGACCGCGATCTCACCGGGATGCAGATGCGGGGACTGGAATGCCTGGCCGAGGGGAAATGCCGGGTGCTGATCTGCACCCTGAGATCGCTGCTGAAGAAAGTTTTCCGGCCTGAATATTTCAGAAGCCTGCTGTTGGATCTGCGGAGGGGCGGGGAAATCGATCCGGTCTCCCTGTCCCGGCGGCTGAGTTTCCTGGGGTACGAAAGGCGCAGGATCGTGGAGGGTAAAGGGCAATTCGCCGTCCGGGGAGGGATCTTGGATATCTTCGAGGTCGCCGAAGATAATCCCGTGCGCCTGGAATTCGAAGGTGACGAGATAAACTCGATGCGCGATTTCGACGTGGAGACCCAGCGGTCTACCAGCCGGAGGGATACTCTCCGGGTCCGGCCCTTTCACCACCTGACGCCCGGGGAGGAAGGATTGAGTAGGCTGAGGGCGTACCTGGAAAAGGGGGCGGAAGCTTACCCGGAAGAGGAGAGATCGCGGATAACGCTTCCGGCCCTGCGCCTGGAGCGGGGGATTCTCTTTTTCGGAATGGAACATTACGCCGCCGTGGTGCACGAGGTCGTCCCGGTGTTCGAGTACTTCCGGGAGAAACCGCTGGTGGTGATCTACGATCAGGATAATTTCCAGCGCGGCCTGGAAGAGTTACGGGAGGAGATAAGCCGGCGCTTCCAGCGGGAAAGGGAGGAGGACCGGCTCTACCCCGAACCGGAAAGGGTGTATGTAAGCGGACTGGAGCTGGAGCGGTGGCTCTCTGCGGTGCGACAGCTTCATTTCAGAAAATTGGGGCTCGAGGGAGCGGTCCGGTTCACCAGCACGGCTCCCGGAGATTACCGCCGGGATATGAAAGGCCTGATCAGGGACGTCAAGAGAGATTTGGAAAATGGCTTGCAGGTCTTTCTTTTCTGTTCGAGGGATATTCAGCGTGACCGCGCCGAAGAGATACTGGCGGAGGTCTCCCTCCAGGTGGATTTTCCCGGGGGAGCGATATCGAACGGATTCCGCTGGCCGGAGGCGGGGGTGCTTTTCCTCAGCGAGGAGGAGATATTCGGGAGATACCACAAGCCCTGGAAGTCCACCCGGGCCCGGGGCAGGTCTCTGAGCTATGATCCCTCGCATCTGGCCCCGGGCGATTTTGTGGTTCATGTCGATCACGGCATCGGGCGCTACATGGGAATGAGGATGCTGGAGGTGGATGGCGGAAAAACGGAATGTCTGGATATCCGGTACCTGGGAGATGATCGGCTTTTTATCCCGGTTTCCCGGTTGAGGATGATCGAAAAATATACTGCCGCGGACGGCACCGATCCCCCCCTGGGGCGGTTGGGGAGCCAGGCCTGGAACCGTTCCCGAGAGAAAGCCCGAAAGGGAGCCGAGAAGATAGCGCGGGACCTGCTGGAGATATACGCGGCCCGGCAGGTGGCCCGGGGATACGCCTGCGACCGGGATTCTCCCTGGCAAAGGGAGATGGAAGCCTCCTTCCCCTGGGAAGAGACCCCGCACCAGCTACAGGCCACCGGGGAGGTGAAAAAAGACCTGGAGTTGCCGCGCCCCATGGATCGCTTGCTCTGCGGGGACGTGGGCTTTGGAAAAACGGAGGTGGCGGTGCGGGCGGCTTTCAAGGCGGTGCTCTCCGGAAAGCAGGCGGTTTTTCTGGTCCCCACCACGGTGCTGGCCCTGCAGCATTATCACACTCTTTCGGACCGGCTGCGCGGATACCCGGTGAACATAGCCATGCTTAGCCGATTTATTTCTCCCGCCCGGCGAAAAAAAACGGTCCGGGAGATCGAGGAGGGAAAGGTCGATATAGTGATAGGCACCCACCGGCTGCTTTCCGCGGATGTCTCCTTCAAGGATCTGGGGCTGGCGGTTATCGACGAGGAACATCGCTTCGGCGTGAGGCATAAGGAAAGATTCAAAAATATGAAAAAGAGCGTCGATGTTCTCAGCATGACCGCCACCCCCATTCCCCGGACCCTCTCCATGGCCCTTTCCGGTATCCGGGATATATCCATAATCGATACTCCCCCCCGGAACCGGCTTCCCATACACACCGAAATCCTCCCCTTTGATGACGACCGCATATACGAGGCGATCATGCGGGAAATAGACCGGGGCGGACAGGTTTTTTTCGTGCACAACCGGGTGCAGTCCATAGCGGTGATGGAGGGTTATCTGGAGCGCCTCTTGCCGAAAAGGGTGAGAACGGCGCACGCCCATGGGCAGATGAAGGAAAAAGAGCTGGAAAATATCATGATTGATTTCCTGGAGCATAAATTCGATCTGCTGCTCTGTACCTTGATAATAGAGGCGGGCCTCGATTTTCCCAACGTGAATACCATATTCATTAACCGGGCCGACCGCTTCGGGCTGGCGCAGCTATACCAGTTACGCGGCCGGGTGGGACGGTCGGACCGTAAGGCGTACGCCTACATGCTGGTTCCCCGGGGGCGGGCGCTGACCGCTCCGGCGGTAAAAAGGCTGCAGGCCATCAGCGAGTTCGACTACCTGGGGGCCGGGTATAGAATAGCCATGAGGGATCTGGAGATAAGGGGGGCCGGGAACCTGTTGGGAGTGCAGCAATCGGGTCAGATAAGAGCGGTGGGCCTGGATCTTTATACCCGGATGGTCAGGGAAGAGGTGGCCCGGATCAAGGGAGAAACGGTACCCGAGCGGCGGGAGGTGAAGCTCACCATATCGCTCCCCGCCTACCTTCCCCGGGGATACGTGCCGGACGCGGAAGAGAGGATGGATATCTACCGCAGATTAAACCGGGTGGAGCGGGCCGAGGAGGTTGAGCTAATGAAAGAGGAGCTGCGGGACCGGTTTGGAGTATTGCCGGAAGCGGCGGAGAACATCCTGCTCATAACCAGGATAAAGACCCGTGCCTCCCTGGCCGGCTTGGAGAGCTTGGAAATCGATGGGAAGGGATCAGTGCGGGCCTCTTTTGCCTCCGCCAAGGTCCCCTCCCCGGAGCTGATAGCGCAGATCGCGGTCCTTTTTGAGGGTCGGCTTACCTTTCATACCCGGAATGGATTTTCCCTTACCATCAAGCCGGATGACCCGGTCGCGGACAAAGCCGGTGCCCCCTCCTCTGCGTCCCGGTCCGGCTCCGGACCGCCCCAGGATATTGAAAGACTGTTGAATTTATTGGAATTTTGTGATAAATAGAGTAGTTTAATCTCTATGACCGGATATCTTATCCCCGGGGAAGGATCCGGGAGGGAGTAGTTTTGAGTATTTGCGCAAGCCGGTGTCCGCGCCGGTTTCCAGGAAAGGAGAGAAAATGAGGAAGGCGTTGCTGATTCTGGTCGGATTGGGGCTGCTCTGGGCGGCCGCCTGTTCCCGGACGGAAAGAGAGAATCTGGTTGTCGCCAAGGTGGATGATAGGGTGATAACGGTAGGCGATTTCGAGAAAAATTCGGGTTTGGTGGATGAGAGATACCTGCCCGCCGGGGATGACCTGGAAGGGAAAAAATCGCTGCTCAAGCATATGATAAACAAGGATGTGATGGCTCTTAAGGCAATCCGGATGGGATACGACAAGGATCCCGATTTTCTGAGAATCTGGGATCAGTTCAAGGGTCCCTTCATGATAGCGCAGTTGATGGACCAGAAAGCGCGCAAGCCGGTTGTCGTCACGGAGGAGGAGATCGATAAGTATTTCGAGGAAATGCATTACGAATATACCCTCAGCCAGATCCTTCTGCCCGATTTTGAACAGGCCATGGAGGTCCGGGACATGATCGTGGAGGATGGGGAAGATTTCGCCGAAATGGCCCGGAAGTACTCCCTGGGAAAAGAGGCCCCCAATGGAGGGCATGTGGGCAGCGAGGTGATCGGAAAGATGCACTGGTGGGTGGAGGAGGCCCTTTTCACCATGCAGGAGGGGGAGGTTTCGATGCCCTTGAAAACCTCTACCGGGGCGGCGCTGTTGAAGATTCACCGGAAAAGGAAGATCGTTCCGGATCTGGACCGTAACTACGCGGAGAGGCGGGTACGGGCCATAAAAGAGAAGAAGAACATGGAAAAGCTAAAAGAGGATATCGGAGAGGATATCGGCCTGAAGTTCTTACCCGACGCCGTCACTATCGCCTACAACGCCCTGCCCGCGGATATACCTTACGACGATATCATTAATTACCGGATTACGCGCAGCAATGCGCCCAAGCTGAATATTCCGGATCAGTACCGGGACATGCTGATATGCCAATATGAAGACGGATCGTACACCCTGGCCGATTTCGAGGAACTTTACGAGGCCTACGCCCTACCCGAAAGACCCCGGCGGCAGTACGGCAGGGAAAGCGTCATCCAAGCCATCCATAAAAAGATATTCGATTCCATTCTACCGGTTTACGCCGAGCAAGAAGCCAAGCTGCTGGATCTGCCGGAGGTCAAGAAAATCTACGATCGGCGCCGGGAGCAGTTCATGGTGCAGGTTCTCTACAACGACCAGGTGAGGGATGAGATATCGGCCACCGATATGGAGATAGCGGAATTCTATAACACCCACAAGGATTCGCTGCAGCTGAAAGAGGAGAGGGACTACACCATAATTCTTCTCCCCACCCGGGAGCGGGCCGAGGAAATCGAGAAGATGGTACAGGAAGGCCAGGATTTCTCCCTCCTGGCCAGGAAATTTTCGACCGATCCCAACGTAAAGGAAAACCGCGGCAGAAGCGGCCTTATCGGACCGGATGAAAACCGTGAATTCAGCGCCGTCGCCTTCTCGCTAACCGGGGTGGGGGACGTATCGCAACCCTTTCAGACCTCCAGGGGCTGGGCCTTGGTTAGGGTGGAGAACATCGTGATGGGCGAGTTACCCACGCTGGAAGAGACAAAAAGTTCGATCCGGCAGTTTCTGCTCGAGCAAAAGGGTGAAAGACACCTCAATGAAAAGCTGAATAAGTGGCGCGAGGATTTCAAGATCGAGGTTATTGATAATAACCTGGAAAAAGCCAGGGTGATCAGGGAAAGACCCTATACGCCCGAAGATTGATCAACCGGGCGCTCTCGGTCCCTCCGAGTCGATTAGTAAAAGGGGAGGAGGCCCGCGTATGCGGAAGGGGTCATATAAGAAGACGGCGAGGACCGGACTATGCTGTCTCCTGCTGGGGGGGATGCTTGTCGCCGGGTGCCGGAAGGAAATCCCGGAGGAAGAGCCGGGAGAATCGGGAGACGGAATAGTCCGGGTGGGGACGGTCGAATTGACGGAAGGAAATCTCTGGAACCTGCTCCCAGCAGGTGAGAAAACGCCTTTTTCCCCTGAAGAAAAAGCACTCTACGTGGACCGCTGGATAGAGACCGAGGTGCTCTACCAGGAAGCGCTGAAAAGGGGGATCAATAACGATCCGAAGATAAAGGCCAGGATCGAGAGCCTGGAGCGGGAATTCTTGGCCGATCACCTGCTGTTTCTGGAATTGCGCGATCGGATCACGGTTTCCGAAGAAGAGATCCGGGAATACTTCGAACAGCACAGAAACGAATATACCTATGAATACCGGGTCAGCCATATCCTGGTGAATACCCTGGAAGAGGCTGAGAGTATCCAGGAGCTGCTGAAGAGTAAGAGTTTTGCCTGGGTGGCCAACAGGCATTCGGTGGATCCGGTAGCCCGGCAGGGGGGCGATCTGGGATACCTGACCAAGGGCAACATGATCCCGGCCTTCGAAACGGTTATCTTCGAAATGACTCCCGGTGAGGTCAGCGGGATCATCAAATCGGATTTCGGCTATCATATCATCAAGCTGACGGGAACCCGGGAGTCGCAGGTGAAGGTGTATCTGGAAAACGTCAGGGAAAAGATCATGAATATGCTGGTGATGGAGAAGAGGGCGAAAGCGTACGCAGATTTTATAGCGGAGCTGAAACAGTTGACCGATATAGAGTACTACAAAAATGGATACGATCGGATCCGGTCCCCCTTATTGCCGGAGGAGGGAGTGGACCAGGAGATCGGAGAAGACCAGGAGATCCAAGAAGATGACCGGACAACCGAAGAAGACCGGTGAGGGAGGCAAGATCTTGAACGGAAAAAGCGGCATTCTCGCCGCGGCGGCCGGCGCGCTGCTGCTGCTGGGATTGACCTATAATCCGGGGGCCGCCGGTTATGACGAGAAAAATGTCATCGATCGGGTTATTGCCATAGTCGAGGATGAGGCCGTGCTGCACAGCGACTTGGAGGCGGGATACGCGCGCTTTCTCTTCCAGCGGCAAAATCCCACCCTTTCGCGGGATGAGGAAGCGGAGATAAAGACGCAGATACGAGATCAGCTGGTAGCCGATCTGTTGATGAAGATACACGCGGAAAAGGTCGGCATAGAAATCTCCGAGGATAATTTGGATGCCGATGTGGAAAGGCAGATCGAAGAGCGGATGCGGGCGGCGGGAAGCGAGGAAACCTTCCGGAACGAGTTGGACCGCTCCGGCATGACTCTCCAGCAACTGCGCTCCATGTGGCGGGAGCAGCTCAAAGCCCAGCGTTTGATCCTGGGGATATTCCGCCAGGAGGTGAGCAGCGATATCAAGGTGACCGACGGGGAAATGAGGGAATATTTCCAGCAGCACCTGGAGCAGTTCCCCCTGCGCCCGGCCACGGTCACCCTGGCCCAGATAATGGTGCCCCTGGAAATTTCCGATCAGGCGCGGGCGGAAGCTTTGAAAAAAATCGCTGAGGTGGAAAGAAGGTTGCGGGGGGGAGAGGATTTCGCCGCGGTGGCCAAGGAGTTGTCAGAGGGGCCCAGCGCCAAATACGGGGGGAGCCTGGGTTACATGAAGCTGGAGGATTTCGGCACCCTGGCCTTTGAAGAAGCGGTGCGGAATATGAGCGTGGGAGAAATCAGCGGACCGGTACTGACCGAACATGGCTATCATATTATCAAACTGGAGGAAATCGACCGTGATCAGGTGCGCCTGAGGCACATCCTGATCAAGGTCGAGCGGGATCTGGAATCCAGCCTGGCCGCGGCGGAAGGGATCCGGGAAGAGCTCTTGAAAGGCGCGGATTTCGGGGAGATGGCCGGGCGCTACTCGGCGGATGAAAAGACCAAAAGCGAAGGGGGGATGGTGGGTGAGATCCCGGTGGAAAATCTGCCCGAGTTCTTCGTGGCGGTAATCAAGGATCTCTCGGAGGGTGAGATTTCGCCGGTGATCAAGGATCCCAAGGGATTCCGCATCGTGAAGCTGCTGGCGAAATCACCCGCCAGAAAATACACCTACCGGGAAGCCAAGGATCAGATAAGTGATGTGCTGGAACAGCAGAAGATGGAAAGCAAATACATGGAGTACGTGGAGGGATTGAAAAGGATATATCACGTCGAGATCAAGGAAGCCCGGTAGAGCATGAGAGTCGATGTCTTACTCAAAGCCCTCTGCCTGGTAAAGACCAGAAGCCTGGCGAAAACCGGCTGCGAGAACGGACGGATAAAATTAAACGGCCGGGCGGTGAAACCTTCGGCGGAAGCCGGGGAGGGAGACGTGCTGGAAATTTGTTATCCCCAGAAGGTTCTGGTCGTCCGCCTGAAGGAGATACCTTCCCGGCAGGTGCCCCGGAAGGATTGCGGCAGGTATCTGGAGATCGTACGGGAGACCCCGTTTGACCTTGAACGGGGAGGGTGGGATGCTTGATAAAATCACCCGCTTGGCTTTAACCATTGGAGATCCGGGCGGAATAGGTCCGGAGCTGACCGCCGCCTTTCTGAACGATTATGAGCCGAAAGTGGCCTCTATTTACCTGCTGGGGTCGGCTCCTTCTCTGCGGGGCGCTCTGAGGGCGGAGACGCGTAAGCGCTTGGAGGTAATCGAGATCCGGGAAGCGGAAGAAGGAAGGATCGCGGATGATTTCCCCCTCCTGATCGATGTGGCCGAAGGCCTTCAGGTCCCCCCGGGACGGCCCAGCGCGGAAGGTGGCTTGATCTCGGGAAAGGCCGTGGAAGCGGCCGTTTCCCTGGCCCGGAAAGGCCTGGTGGATGCGATCGTTACCGGGCCGGTTTCCAAGGAGGCCCTGCGCCTGGGGGGGTATCCTTACCGGGGGCACACGGATATGCTGGGGGATCTGTTTCAGGCTCCCGATTGCCAGATGCTGATGGTGTCCGGAAACCTGCGGATCTTGATCCTGACGCGCGATATTCCCTTGCGGGAGGTGCCGGGGGAGATCACCCAGGAAAAGATCGTCCGCGCGGTGCGGGTGGCCGATGGGGCCATGAAGCGTCTCTGGGGTATCCGAAAGCCGCGCATCCTCTGCGCCGCCCTCAATCCTCATGCCGGGGACGGGGGATTACTGGGAACCGAGGAGAGGGAGGTCGTCCGGCCGGCGATCGAGCGTTTGAAAGCGGAAGGTGTAATTATTGAGGGGCCGGTTCCGGCGGACACCTTGTTCCTGCGGGGCCGGGAAAAGGATTGCGATTTATTCGTAGCCCTCTACCACGATCAGGGCATGATACCCTTCAAAGCGAACGGTTTCGAAAGAGGGGTGAACATGACCATCGGGCTGCCGGTGATAAGGACGTCGGTATGCCACGGCACGGCTTACGATATAGCGGGAAAGGGCGTGGCCCGGACCGGCAGCCTGCGGGAGGCGGTTTCCCTGGCGGTTTCTTGCAGTAGGCGGACAAGGCCCAGTATAGGGGTGAACGGGTGACTCCGGATAAAAGAATAATAGCGGCGGTATACCATCTGTCCAAGGATCTGGGGAAGCATTTCAAGCTGCAGGACATAAACCTACAGATCGCCAACGGGGAATTTGTGTTCCTGGTGGGTCCCAGCGGGGCGGGAAAGAGCACCCTGCTCCGCATGATGTACATGGACGATTATCCCGCCTCCGGACAGGTGGTGGTGGGAAAGTTCGTCTCCACCCGCATGCGGCGTAAAACCATACCCAATCTGCGCCGCAAGATAGGTATAATTTTCCAGGATTTCCGGTTGCTGGAGGACCGGACCGTGTTTGAAAATATCGCCCTGGCCATGAAGGTGACCGGAACCGGCATGGGCGAGATAAAGCGCCAGATGACCGAGATACTTACCCGGGTGGGCTTGTACCACAAGCGCTACGACTATCCCCCGGCGCTATCGGGGGGAGAGCAGCAGCGGGTGGCGATCGCCCGGGCCATCGCCAACCGCCCGGCCGTTTTGCTGGCGGACGAACCTACCGGGAACCTCGATCCGGCGGCCACCAAAAACATACTGGAATTGCTGTTCAAGATCAACGCCGGGGGTACGGCGGTATTGATGGCCACTCACGATATAGACCTGGTCAAGAGTTTCGGGCAGCGGATCATATACCTGGAGGAGGGCCGGATCGTGAGGGACAAGGAAATGATATACGTGGGAGACATCCGCGACCGGATAGATCAGTCGAAGGTCAGCCGCCGGGCGGAGATGTTGTCGGATCACGAAATAACCGATGGCGGTAAGGAGTGAAATTCAACCAGTTCAGGTACATCATCGATGAATCGGTGGGAATGCTGCGCCGGAGGATGGCGGCCAACCTGATCGCCGTGGTGATTATGGGCCTGTCGCTGCTTATCCTGGCGGCTTTCCTGCTCGTGACCCTGAACATATCAGGGGTGATCGAGAAAACCAGCAAGGAAACGCGCGTTTTCATATACCTGGAAGACGGGACCGGGGAGGAAGTCTCCCGGGAGATCTATAGCCGGGGAATGGGAATAGAGGAAGTGGAGGAGGTGGTGTTTATCTCGCGGGACGAAGCCCTGGCCAATTTCCGCCAGGCTCTGGGAGAGGAAAGCGATCTGCTGGACGCCCTGGAAGGAAATCCCCTGCCGGACGCCTATCGCTTGAAATTAAAACCGGGATATATACGCAGCAAGGTGATGGAAAGGATCGCGGCCCAGGCGGCCGAATGGCCCGGGGTGGAGGAGGTCCGCTACGGCCGGAAGTGGTTCGAGAGGGGAGAAAAACTGGTCCGGGGATTCTACATAGTCGATCTGGCCCTGGGATTGATAGTGTTCCTGTCCGTGATATTCGTGATCTCCAACACGGTCAGGTTGACCATCCTGAACCGCCGCCGCGCCATCGACATAATGAAGCTGGTGGGGGCCACTAACGCCTACATTCAGGTCCCCTTTATAATCGAGGGGGCCCTGCAGGGTATGGTTTCCTCCCTGCTGGCCGGAGTGCTGCTGTTTACCCTGTTCCAGGTGGCCGGACGGTATATCCCCGGGTTGGTCTTCATCCGCACAGACGCCGTCTCCGGGTTTGTGGTTTTCTGCGCCGCCCTGGGCGCGCTGGGAAGTTTTTCGGCCATGCGCCGGCACCTGAAATTGTAGGATTTTGAGTATGCAGAGGGTTTTTCGTTCGATAATTCCGGCATTTTTATTGATCTTCTCCCTGGGAGCGTCTCCGCTGTGGTCTCAGGAGCCCGATCTGGAGGAAAAGATTCAGGGCAAGGAAACGGAACTGCAAAAACTCCGGAACGAGATAGCCCGGCAGAGAAAAAATATCCTGGCGGTGGAAAAGCGGGAGAAAAACGAGAGGGAATACCTGGAAAAGCTGAAGAAGGAAGAGGAATTGACCGGCAAACTGCTGCGCGGGCTGGAGGAAAAGGGCCAGATGCTGCAGCAGCAGGTCGAAGAGCTGGGGAATTCCCTGGCCGTGAACGAAAAGGTTTACAAACACCGCATCGAGGTGCTTTCCCAACGCCTGAGGGAGATTTATAAGGACGGTCCGCAGCATGCCTGGCAGGAGCTGCTGGCGGCCGAGGACGTGTCCGATCTCCTGCAGAGATACAAATTTCTATCCCTGATCGCCGAGAGGGATGCCGACTTGGTCTCGGACGTCCGCCGGCGCAAGGCGCAGATCGAGACCCAAGAAGCGGAAATTACCGAACTGCTGTACCAGGTCACCCTTTCCCGGAACGAGAAGGAAGAAGAGCTGCGCCGGCTGGAGGAGAACGAGAGCAAGCGGCTTGGCACCCTCTCCACGCTGCAGGCGGATAAGAAGAGGTACGAGAAAAAGATGGAGGAACTGGCCCAGGCGGAGAAGCAGCTGCAGAACTTCATCGCGGATCTGGAAAAGGCCAGGTTGGAACGGGCGAAGGCCTGGGGAGATTACGGGGAAAGCAATTTTCTGGGGCTGAAGGGGAAGATGGACCGGCCGGTGGAAGGTCCCATCACCCGGCCCTTCGGCCAATTCCGGCATCCCGAGTTCGGTACGGTGACCTACAACACGGGCGTGGATATCGGCACCCGCCGGGGCGGACCGGTCAGGGCGGTGGCCCGGGGACGGGTGGAATATTCCGGGGTGCTGCCGGGGTACGGCAACTGCATTATCATAAACCATGGAGGCGGGTATTATACCCTTTACGCCCATACCGCGGATATTTTCGCGGAGCAGGGTTCCCAGGTGGAAAAGGGCGGCCTTATCGCCGAGGCCGGCTTCGAATCCGCCGGGGAGGGGGCGTCGCTCCATTTTGAAATAAGGAAATCCAAGAAGGCTCTGGATCCGGGAGAATGGCTGAAGAAAGGAGAGCAGTAATCGATATAATCGCCGCGGCCGATATGATTGCCGCCGGACAGAAAGAAACCAGTTCCCGGATAAAGCGGTTGGTGGCGGCGGGAGAATTGCCCCATTCGATTCTCCTCTGCGGACCGGAAGGGGCGGGCAAGGAACTGCTGGCCGTGAAGATAGCCGCCTGGCTCAACTGCGAGTCGCCGCCGGGAGATGGTTCCCCCCGGTGCAATTCCTGCGGGCAGATTTCCCGGTTGGAACATCCCGATCTTCACCCGGTCTATCCGGTTCCCTACGGACCGTTGGAAAAAACGGTCCCGGAGCTCCTGGAGAGCCGCCGGGAGGATTTTTTTAATTGCGGAGAATTCGGGAACCGGGCCCGGAGTATCGGGATCGATCAGATCAGGGAAGTCATAGAGGCGGTTTCCAAGCAACCCTACCAGGGGAAACGATCGGTGGTCATTCTTTTCGAGGCCCATCTGGCCACCCGGGAGGCGCAGAACGCCTTTTTGAAATTACTGGAAGAGCCCCCCTCCTCCACTCAAATCATACTGGTCACCGAATATCCACACCGGCTCCTTCCCACCATCATTTCGCGCTGCCAGAGGGAACGCTTGAATCTTCCGGCGGAAGAATGCGTGGAAAAATTTCTAGGCGCCTTCTACTCCCTGGAGAAGGGGGAGGCCCGGCGCTTGACGATGTTGGCGGAGGGAAATATCAGGAGGTGCATCCGGTTCCTGGATGAAAGATTTCTGGCGCTGAGAAAGGACGCCCTGTCCCTGCTGGGGTTGGTTTTCGCAGGCAAGGCGCAGATGTTGCCCGCCGAAGCGGAAGGAATCGCGCGGAGCTATTCCCGAGAGGAAGTAATCGAGCTGTGCGAGGAAATGATAATCGTCTTGGGATGGTTGATGAGGGAGCGGGCCGGGGGGGAAGCGCCGGGGGGGACGCATCCCCTGAAGGAGGAAATGGGGAAAGAGGCCCGGCGGGCGGCGGCCTCCCGAGCCTTTCCGGAGGATATCGGCAAGATCTCCCAGGCGGCCGAAAATTTGCGCCGCCACGCCGACGTGGAACTGACGGTAGTACAACTCCTGCTTGATTTGGCGGGAAAGTGGTATTAGATTGAAATGCGTAGTCAGTATCCCGGGCGACAACGCCGCTTGAGATCCCGGAAAAAAGCGATTTGGGCCGGATTTAATCGAGGAGAAAAATAAGCCTAATGGAAATCGTCGAGGTTCAGTTTAAGGCCCAGCGAAAAGAGCTCTTCAGGAATTCCAGGGCGCTATACCTCAGAACGGGCAACTACTGTATCGTCCAGGCCGACCGGGGCGAGGATATGGGATTGATCATCTCCCTGGCCCAGGTGAATTCCAAGGATGTGGACCTGGACATCAAGGAAGTGCTCCGGCACGCCACGGACAGTGATCTGGAGAATATGGAGCAGGCCCGGGAAAAAGAGAGGGAAGCCCTCCGCGTGTGCCAGGATAAGGCCACCGAGCACAAGCTGGAAATGAAGCTGGTGGACGTGGAATACCAGTTCGACGGGAACAAGATCACCTTTTACTTTACTTCCGAAGGGAGGATAGATTTCCGCCAGCTGGTCAAGGACCTGGCGGGGATCTTTCGCACCCGCATAGATTTGCGGCAGATAGGCGTGAGGGACGAAGCCCGCAGATTCGACGGGATGGGCATGTGCGGCCGCCGGCTCTGCTGTTCCACTTTCCTGAAAGATTTCGAACCGGTGACCTTGAAGATGGCCAAGGATCAAAACCTGCCGCTTACTCCCTCCAAGATATCCGGCGCCTGCGGGCGGTTGATGTGTTGCCTGGCCTACGAGTTGTGCGATTACAAGGAACTGATGAAGGGCATTCCCAAACCGGGAAGCAAGATCAATTGTTTCGGCGGGCAGCACCGGATGGATAAAATAGACATCTTCAGGAATTCCGTGGTATTGAGCGATGAGGAGGGGAACAGCTTGGTGATTCCCATCCAGGAATTCCGGAAGGAGTTGAACAGTGCGCCGGAAAAGGATAAAGCCGAAAATCAACCGGGCAAGAAAAGAAGAAACAAGCACAAGCCGGACGAAAGAAAGGCCGCCGATTAGTAAATGGAATCCAAGAAATTTTATATCACCACCGCCATTGATTACGTGAATCAGAAACCGCATCTGGGGACGGCCTATGAAAAGATCGGCGCCGACTGCATGGCCCGCTACAAGCGTCTCTGCGGTTACGACACCTATTTTCTGATGGGCAACGATGAGCACAGCACCAACGTGGAGAGGGAAGCGCTGCGCCGGAGCATGGATCCCCTCGATTATTGCCGGGAAATGTCCGGCCAGTTCACCGGAACCTGGAACGCCCTGCACATTTCGTTCGATGACTTTATTCACACCACGGAAGAGCGGCATCGCGGCGCGGTAACCGAGTTGTTCCGCAGGATCGATCAAAACGGCTATATCTACAAGGGCAAATACGAAGGATTGTACTGCGAATCGTGCGAGGAGTTTATCAGCGAAAAAGACCTGGTGGAGGGAAAGTGTCCCCGCCACAACCAGGAACCGGCGCGGATAGCCGAGGAAAATTATTTTTTCGCCCTATCCAAGTTCGCCGACCGGCTGCTGGAGCATATCGAGAATAATCCCGGCTTTATTCTGCCCCGAACCCGGGCCAACGAAGTGATTAACGTGATCAAGGGAGGGCTGCAGGACGTCTCCATCTCCCGTTCCGGGAAAAAGTGGGGAATACCGCTGCCGGGCGATGACACCCACGTGATATATGTCTGGTTCGACGCCCTCACCAACTATATTTCCGCCCTGGGGTACGGGGGGAAGGACACCGGATTGTTCGAAAAGTTCTGGCCCGCCGATTTTCACGTGATCGGGAAGGATATAACCCGCTTCCATTGCGTGATCTGGCCGTCCATGCTGATGGCCGCGGGGGTGGACCTGCCCCGCAGCGTGTTCGCCCACGGATTTATCTCCCTGGCCGGAGAGAAGATGAGCAAGACGCGCGGCAACATCCTGGATCCCGAGAAGATGGCCTCGGTATTCGGGGCGGATGGATTGCGCTATCTGCTGATGCGGGAGGTGCCGTTCGACAAGGACGGCGATATCTCGGTGGCTATCCTGGTGAACCGGTACAACGCCGATCTGGCCAACGAGCTGGGGAACCTTTTCAGCCGGACGGCGGCGATGATCGCCAAGTATCTGGAAGGTCGGGTGGAACCGGCCCCCTTTGAAGCCGGCTGCGAGATGTACGGCGATCTGTCACGGGCGGTCTCCGGATACCGGGAGCATATGGAGAAAATGGAATTTTCCCGGGCTCTGGGGGCCTACTGGACCGTGATCCAGAGGGCCAACCGCTTCATCGAAGAAAAAAGTCCCTGGCTCTTGGCCAAGGATGAATCGAAAAAGCCGGAACTGCAGGCCCTCTTCCGGGAATTGCTGGCGGTGTTGCGGACCACCGGGATCGTCCTTTCTCCCTTCATGCCCGTTAAAATGGAAGAGATGCTGGGACAGCTGGGAGGAGCCGAATATAGCATCGACCAACTGCCCCCCGCCCGCTCCGGGGCCGAGCGGTTGTCCCCTCCCACTCCGCTTTTCCCCCGCATGCAGGATAAGCTGGAAGATATTTTCAAGGATTAAGCACCGGATGCTGATAGACTCGCACGCCCATCTGAATATGTCGCAGTTCGACGACGATCTGCCCCAGGTCCTGGAAAGAGCTTCCCGGGCGGGGGTGGGAGAGGTGCTCAACGTCGGATACGATCCCGTCTCCATCGATCAAACCCTGGCTCTGGCGGAAAGGTTCGGTGGTGTTTATGCCGCCCTAGGCATCCACCCCCACCACGCCTCCGATTGGAATCCGGAGCTGGAAGGGAAGATCAAGAAACTCCTGCTCCGGAAAAAGGTGGTGGCGGTGGGAGAGATCGGGCTGGATTTCTATCGCGATCTTTCCCCGCGGGAAATTCAACGGGAGGTCTTCCGCCGGCAGATAGGAATCGCCCTCTATTTTAAAAAGCCGCTGATCGTTCACTGCCGCGAGGCTTTTCCCGAAGTGGTGAAAATACTGGAAACGGAGGGAGCCTCGGAGGTGGGGGGGATATTCCACGCCTTTTCGGGAGGAGAGAGGGAAGCCCGGCGGGTGTTGAAACTGGGATTTATGCTCGGAATAGGGGGGCCCCTGACCTACAAGAATTCCCGGCTCCCGGCGGTGGCCGCCCTCCTGCCTTCCAGCTCCTTTGTGCT
>JAFGPI010000242.1 GCA_016926065.1 Candidatus Krumholzibacteriota bacterium | reverse complement strand
GGTGATCGCCACCACCACCTCCCGCCCCATGACCTGCCGTTTGAGGTGCGCGTCCCCATTGTCCTCGCCGGTGCGATTGTGCCGGTACCGGCTCACCGGTTCGTGGGGGGCGAGTTGTTCCAGCCATTCCTCGTAATCGCCGTGCAGACCTCTTTCGTCATCGTTTATGAATACGGAGGCGGTGATATGCATGGCGTTTACCAGTACCAGGCCCTCGGCCACCCCGCTTTCCCGCAGGCATAGTTCCACTTCCGGGGTAATGTTCACGAAGGCCCTGCGTCCGGGGATATTGAACCACAGCTCCTGGCGATAGCTTTTCATGCCCTTTCTCCTTTTCGATTCAACGCGCCAGCCGGCAGGCCACGATCCGGTTATCATAAAAAGTGGGTATCAGCAATAGATCCTTTTTGATTATAAAGGTGATGTCGGCGGAATTTATCTTGTCGACGGTGGTATCGAGCAACACCCTCACTCCCCCGTCCGGTTCGATAAGCATGGTCTTTCCGGCCCAGTTGGAAACCAGGAAGTTACCCTTACCGTCCATGGCGATCCCATCCACCCCGGTACCCGCCCGGGCGATCTCGGTTATCTTTTTTCCCTCCAGATCGACGGCCAGCAGCCTGCCCTCCCCCCCACAGCCGATAATGAGCCGGTCCTCCTCCACGAACAACCCGTTGGGTCTCTTGATCATTTCATCCCGCAGCCAAACCCGCAGTTTTCCCCCTTGGAACCGGTAGATGGCATTCACGTCCTGGTGCGTGTCGGAGAGGTAAACGGTTCCCTTATCGTCCACCGCGATATCATTGAGAAAGCGCGCCCCCGCGGCCGCGTACCGACCCAGTATCTTTCCCTTTTCGATGTCTATTTCCACCAGTTCATCGATATCGGCCACGTAAAGAAGATTACCCACTATCCCCGAGCCTTTGGGGGCGTTCAGCCCGGTTATCCATTCGAGCTCAACGATCTCCCCGGCCAGGGACACTTTGGACAGGAATCCCCGGCCGTTCTTCTCGGTCGGTTTTCCATTAATATTGGAAACGTATATAACATTTCTCTCCGCGTCGTATATCACCGATTCCGGCACCTTGAATACCCTTTCGGTGACCCATTGCTTTACCAGGGTGAAAGCTCCCGCTTCCGCCAGGGGCGGGAAGATCATAAGCACCAGCAAAACCGCTACGATCCTGATCATGACCAACTCCTCTTTCCGACTCAACCTTTTCCGCCCATCGCCCGGCCGGTGGGGCGCGGGCCCTTTGATCCGGTTTTCCCTATTCCAGACAGACCTTAGCATATCCTTATCCGGATTATCAGAAAAACTTCCGGGGCCGAGCGATCTTCACCTGATTATCAAAGACTTCCGGGGCCGGGCGACGAATTTTAATCCGGTTACAACAAAACCTGCGGGACCGGGCGATCTTCACTGGATTATCGAAAACTTCCAGGTCCGGGCGGCGAATCGTCATCCGCGGGATTGGATTGGAAGGACTATTCCCGGGATAGGTCCCGGCCCAGGATCTTTTCCACGTCGGCCATCTTTCCCCGGAGCCGGCCGGTGGCGCCCCTGCGATCGTCGATCTTGATGGAGGTCAATACCCGGGGGGCGATCTCTAGCATCCGGTTATGACAATCCATGATCAGGTTCATTACCTCTTCCTGGGTTCCTTCCACCGTGGTCTGCATGGCCCCCATGCGGTAATCGAGACCCGATTCATCAATCAGGGAAATAATTTGAGCCACGTATTCGCTCAATCCCTCCCCCACTCCCAGCGGGGCGATGGAAAAACTTGCCAGCATCCTGTCTCTCCTTTGAAAGGAATACGGATTACGATTGACGGTGATCCCGGGGGAAAACGGCGATACCCTAGAATAACCCCTATAAAGCTTGACCCCCGCGCTCCTCACGGATCGGTATGTTCAATTCGCCTCCCACCCGGCCAACCTGGCCCACAGCCACCAGGCCGCGTAGGCCTTAAGATTGGCGTTGAGCGGCTGGCTGTGAGCGGAGGGGCAATCGTACCATTCGCCCGGATGGGCGCTCTGCCATTCGAGGGCCCAGTTCGCGTCCTCATAACCGTCCCCGTCGCTATCGTAGTCGCAGTTGTCGTCCGCCCGCTTGTCGGCGAAATAATTTCCATCGGGATCGTAAGATTCAATATCTGCAAAATCGTATAGTATCTTATTCTGGGCCCGGCAGTAGTCTCTTATCTGGGCGTTGCGCTGGTGCAAATTGCTGGTAGTTCTGGTTCCGTCCAGATAACCGGTCATGTAAACGAATCTTACCGCCGGATAGTCGGTTTCCAGACCGTTCATCAGATCAAGATAAGTGTTGATATCCTCTTCGTCGGCGGTGGCGACCTGGTAACACCACGCCCAAATAACCACGTTGACTTCAGCATGGAATTGCAGGTAGTCCCGGGTGGCCGCGGCCCAGGCAATGCGGTCGGGATTCCCCAGATCGCTGGCGCCGGAGAAAGGCCGGTCGCGAAGCTGCAGGGCCCCCCCGCTACCGTCTTCATTGAAGGCATAAAGATCGCTGATAAATCCGATCAGCCCCTCCATGCCGGTGATCAATTGGGAACCGTGGGAGGTGTGGCCGTAGGCGATTACCAGATCGCTCTTGGCCTTCTCAATGGCCGCTTGGGGAATGGCGCCGATATCGGTGCAATTATGATCGATCAGAATAGCCCCGGTGGTATCCAATCCACCTCCCCCTCCACCCCCGGCGGTTCCACCGGGAGCGGCGGGACTGTCCGACTGGCAGGAATAAAGAGTGGGGATCCAGCAGAGCATTATTGCTAAAAGGATATAATATAATTTCTTACGCATCGTTTTTCTCCCGGTGCAGGTCCACTAGCATTTTCCCCGTAAGCTGATGCAAAAATCATGTAAATAATACCATTTTCCCCGGTGGAATGAACGTTTTTTTCCCGCGATCACAGGACCGCGCCCCTTTAACCTCGGGGAACAAATCTTTTTTAACCGGCAATAGGTCAGCGCATATTCTATTTCAAAGGCAGCAGGATGAGGGCCGCGGCGGCGACAACCAATCCCACCAGGGCCAGCGTGCCCAACCTCTCCTTCCACACCGTAAATCCCAACAGGGTGGAACCGAATATCACCGTAAGGTTGATAAAGGGAAAGGCTATCGAAGCCGGAGTAGAGCGCAGGGCCAGCAGGGTGAAAACGGTGCTGAAGAGGTTGGGCACCCCCAAAACCATTCCCCACAGAAAGGTCCGCCGGTCAAGGGGAATACGCCGCGCGGCCAGGACGATCCAGGTGAAAATTGCCGCCAGGCTGAAGAGAACCCAGGTAAAGGCCAGCCGCTCCGTGTCGGGAGACATCTCCCGGAAGGCTTTGAGCAGCACGTCTCCCGATCCCATTACCAGGAAGATGGCCACCATCAGGATCCAGAAATTCTGCTCCGCCCGCCGTGCGCCTCTTTTATTCCCGATGCTGAACCCGAACAAGATAATGGCCGTCAGTCCCAGGAAGATGCCGCCTGCTTGGACCGGACCCGGTTTTTCACCCCAGAGGAAGATCGCCGCCACCACCGGAACCGCCACCGACAGTCGCATTACCGTCACCGGGACCGCCAGCGGACCTTTCCCTATCCCGGCCATGAGGATTAGGAAACCGAGGACGTAGACAATCCCGGTAACCGCTCCCAGGACCAGGGTAACGGTTCCCAGGGAGGGTGGCTTTCCCCCCAGTAATAGGAAGGCGACCACCGAGGCCACGGCGTAGTTGGCCGCGGCCAGCAAAATGCGGTTTCCCCCCCGGGCCTCGTTTAGCTTGAGTATGACGGCGATTAGTATCGAACACCCGGCGGCTGGCAGAAGGTAGATCAAGCCTGCTCCTTGACGAACTGTTCCACGAAATAGCGCGGGGAGAGGGCTTCACCGGTCACGGCCTTCACGCGTCCGGATAGAGGCAGGAGGTTGCCGGGCTTGAACACCACTTCCTTGAAATACTCTCCCACCTCGGTATTTCCATAAATACCGGCGGTGCTTTTTCCCCGGGTGAGTACTTCTTCTTTCACATGATGATGAATCTGCGAGGCGATCATCTCTCCCAGCATGTAGTTATGATAATAAACCGGTGACATCACGACGTGTATCTTGGTGGCCCAGTCGGGCTCGGAACGCCCCTCGGGACGGGGTACGAATTGATAGCGCTCGACCATATCCCACCATAACCGGTTCAGATCCTGCTCCGGATCCCGGTAGAGCTGCCGCTCGAAATTGAACATGGTCTGTACCCAGCGCGCGAAAACCATCATTTTCAGACGCAACGATTTCTCCAGGGAAGGAGCAATCTTCGCGGCCTCCCTATCATCCAATCCCAGGGCCTCGCTCATCCACCCCGGGTCCTGCGACAGCCGGCCGAAGTACATGGCCGTGGCCTCGGTCAGTGCGATATGCGGGTAGATCCTCAAGAGATACGGAAGGGCGGGGTCGATATACTTGTCGTAGACGCCATGGCCCAACTCGTGGAGCAGGGTCTCCATCCAGTATTTATCGTTCTTGAGATTGCACAGAATCCTGATATCACCTTCGCGGTCTATATCGGTGCAGAAGGCGTGGGGATTTTTCCCTTTCCGCTCGTACAGATCGCTCCGTTCCAGGATGTCCTCCACCGGCATGCCGATGCCGGCGTAGAATGTCCTCACCAACTCCACGATATCCCGGTTCCGGTAATATCTATTCAGATCAATCCTTCCATCGGCCGGAGCCTCCTGGAAAAACGGATCATGGTAATGCCAGGGCCTCATTTCTTCCGGTTTGATGGAATAACCTTCGGCCAGTTCGGCGTCGAATCTCCGCTTCAATTCCAGGAACGGATCGCGGGTCAATTTTTCCAGCTCCGCGAACAGGCTCACCAACTCTTCTTCGTCCTGTTCGGCCAGAGTCAGGGACATAGAGTAATAGTTGTCGAAACCGACCGCCCGCGCCGATTCATTCCTTAAATTTATCAGCTTTAACAGGTCCCCGGCCACCACCCGCCCCACCCGCTTGTTGGCTTCCCATACCCGGCGCCGGTGAGCGCAGTCTTTTTCCTCCCGCAGTATCGTCAGGACCTGGTTGGAGGTGAGTTCCTTACCGTCGATTTCCGTGCGGTAGACCGCGAATTTATTCTCCACCGTGCCGGAAAGGTTCACTATCTCCTGCAGCAGCGCGGAATCGACCTGGTTTCCCACGTAGCGCAGGTAGAGCAGATCGGCCATGCGGGAGAGTTGGCCGTCCTGCACCTCCATCGATTCCCTGAACTTTTTCACGAAATTGAACTCGGCGGCGTCGGTATAAATCTTTTCCAGCTCCAGCTGGATTTCCGAATACTTCTTAACATCTTCCTGGTTGCCGCTCAGGGCCGCGTTCCAATAGGCCAGCGCCCCCGCCTTCTCCAGGGGCCGGATCCGGGCCACGTGCCTATCTACGAATTTCTTGAATTCCATCTCCCTTTCCCGGACGTTAAAACTTAAAGGCTGTCCATTCAAAAAAGAAATTACCTGGATATTGAGTAAAAAGGCTTTTCCATTATTATTTTTGCATAAATACTTGTCCACCAGACCTTGACGGACATTCTACAAAGATCGGGCCGGAAGGTCAAGGGAAAGGGGCCGACAAGTAAATCTCTTCTTCACCATAAAACCACACCGGGCACAAGCTGATCTGACATCCCTTTCCCGATTCACTCCCAAAGACCCGCCGCTAGCGGTCCGAAAAAAAGACCGCCCCGGCGTGATCGGCCGGGACGGTCTTTTATGCATGGACGCTCTCCCTTGGTAAGCGAGAACATCCGCGGGCGGAATGCCTAACGGAGCAGGACCATCTTCTTGTATTCCACCATATCTCCCGCGATCAAGCGGTAGAAATATAGGCCGGAACTGAGAGAAGACGCCTTGAATTCCACGTAATGCATCCCCACTCCCCGCGATTCGTTGAGCAGGGTCACCACCTTCGCTCCGGCCACGTTGAATACCTCCAGCCTGACGTGGGCCGGTTTGACCAGGTTGAAGGAAATGGTGGTAACCGGGTTGAAGGGATTGGGATAGTTCTGGAAGAGCACGAATTTATCCGGCAGCGGATCTTTCTTCTCCGCCTGAACCAGGACCTCGGCCGCGCCACTTCCACCGCTCAGACCCCGGAACTCGATTTCGTCGATATAGACGTCGTCGGTATTTGAGCTGGCGTCGCAGGTGAATCGCAGCCTGGCGTTGGCGGGGAAGTTGTAGCTGCTCCGCGAGATGGTGACGGTCTTATGGTAGAAGGTATTGTTGTTGAAGTCCGTGGTGCGGGCCCAGGTCGCCACCGTCCGCCACGCGGAACCGTCATAGTACTGCAGCCAGAAATCCTCGCTGGTATTATCCATGCTCACCGCATAGAACCAGAAATCGACCTCCAGTTCGCTGTAACCGGTGACATTGTAACTAGCGGTATGGTAGAACGAAGAGGCCGTTCCGCTGTTATCCTGTATATCCGCTGCTCTGCTGCCCTGGTGCGCGTAGGTGCCGCCGGTGTAGAGGGCGCAGTCCCCTCCGCCGTCGGTGTAGCTACCGAATCCGCCCTCGAAATCGTCGTAGGTGATGGTGACCCAGCCGCCGCCCTCGCTCACCGTGATGTAGCCGGTTTTGGTCTCGCCGTCAGAGCCGCAGACGTTGGTGGCGGTAAGGGTGACGGTGTAGGTGCCGGCTTCGTCGTAGGTGTAAGAGGGATTCTGCTCGGTGGAGGTGCCGCCGTCGCCGAAGGCCCAGCTCCAGGAAGTGGGCGAATTGGTCGACTCATCGGTGAATTGGACGCTCAGGGGCGCCACTCCCGAAACCGGATCGGCGGAGAAGGCCGCCGCCGGGATCAGGCACGGATTGGCGGTGATGTAGTTCGCCTTGACCTCGTCGTCGGAACCCTCGGCGTTGGTCGCCGTCAGGGTTACCGTGTAGGTCCCCTCGGTGTTGTAGGTGTGCACCGGATTCTGCGCGGTGGAGGTGCCTCCGTCGCCGAAGGCCCAGGACCAGCTGGTGGGATCGCCGGTCGACTGATCGGTGAAGGTTACCTGTAACGGTACCCTGCCGCTGGTCGGCGTACCGACGAAATCGGCCGTGGGAGGCGTGGGTCCGGAGGTGAATCCCCGGAACTCGATCTCGTCGATATAGACGTCGTCCGAGTTTCCGCTGGCGTCGCACATGAAGCGTAGCTTGGCGTCGGTCGCGTAGTTGTAGGTGCCGGCCGGTATGGAAACCACCTTGTGGTAGAAGGTATTATTGTTGAAATCGGTGGTCCGGGCATAGCTGGCCACGGTATGCCAGGTGGATCCGTCGTAGTACTGCAACCAGAAATCCTCGCTGGTGTTGTCCATGCTGTAGGCGTAGAACCAGAAATCCACTTCCAGGTCGGAGTAGCCGGAGACGTCGTAACCGGCGGTGTGGTAGAACGAAGAGGCCACCCCGCTGTTATCCTGGATATCCGCCGCGTTGCTTCCCTGGTGGGCGTAGGTGCCCCCGGTGTAAAGGGCGCAGTCGCCTCCGCCGTCGGTATAGTTGCCGAAACCGCCCTCGAAATCATCATAGGTGATCGTTACCCAGCCGCCGACCGGAGTGGTGACGTTGATGTAATCGGGCTTGGTTTCACCGTCAGAGCCGCAGGAGTTGGCCGCCGTCAGACTCACCGTGTAGGTTCCGGCCGCCGTGTAGGTATGCGACGGATTCTGCGCCGTGGAGGTCCCCCCGTCACCGAAGGTCCAGGACCAAGAAGTTGCCCCGGTCGACTGATCGGTAAAATCGACCGTCAACGGGAAATCACCCGCGGTGGGCGATCCGGTGAAGGCCGCCGTGGGAGCGACGCAGGGGCTGACCGTGATGTAATTCGTCCTAGTCTCCACATCACTGCCGCAGGAGTTGTAAGCGGTCAGGACGACCGTGTAGGTTCCCTCGGAGGTGTAGGTATGGGACGGATTCCGCTGGGTGGAAGTACCGCCGTCGCCGAAGGTCCAACTCCAGGAGGTGGCCTCGGTGGACTGATCGGTGAAATCGACCGTCAGAGGAGCGTTGCCGGAAGTGGGCGAACCGACAAAGGCCGCCACCGGCAGTACGCAGGGATTGACGGTGATGTAATTGGTCTTGGTCTCTCCATCCGAGCCTACCGAGTTGCTCACATTCAGGGTTACGGTGTAGGTTCCATCGTTGTTGTAGGTATGGTTGGGATTCTGCTGCGCGGAGGTTCCGCCGTCGCCGAAGGTCCAGCTCCAGCTGGTGGGTGAGCCGGTGGAAAGGTCGGTGAAATCAACCGTCAGCGGTTCGGTGCCGCTGGTGGGGCTGCCGGAGAATTCGGCCACCGGGGGAACCGGTCCACCTCCGCCTACCGCCGCTTCGGCGTCCACCATGCCGTAGCCGCTGTAGCGGTCCCAGCCGCTGCCCGACTCGACATTGACTATATCAATGGCGTTATCGACCAGCTGGTCACGGATCTGTGAGGGCGTCCAGGATGGATTTTTAGATTTTATCAGGCCGCATACTCCCGCCACGTAGGGGGTGGCGCAGGAGGTGCCGTTGAAGAACGGGTCGTAATCACCGGAGTAGTATCCGCCGCTTCCGGCTATATCGGTGGTGGGCAGGATGGTCGGTCCGAGGATATCCACCGCTCCGGCAGCGTCTTTGGTAGTGGAACCATAGTTGGAACCCCACCAGCGCTCACCGTCGCAGGTGTAACCGTTGGGATCGGTGTTGACTCCGGGATTACATTCCGAGGACAGGGAGCTACTGCGCTTGCGGTCGCCGCAGGGCGAGGCGGCCCCCACTCCGATCACATAGGCGTGATTGGCCGGATAACTGATGATATTATCGTTGTCATTGCTGGTCGCCGCCAGGATGACACAACCGGCATTGTAAGCATAGGTGATGGCCGCATCGGTGGAGGGATCGCTGCTGATGTAGGCTCCCAGACTCATGCTTATAATGTCGGCGCCGTTATCGGCCGCCCAGTAAATCGCGTTTACGATCGAGGAGAAATACAACGATCCGGCGCTGTTGGCCACCTTGCACGGCATTATGCGGCAACCCGGCGCGGCTCCGCAGGCGCCCCGGCCGTTGTTGGCCAGGGAAGCGGCCACCCCGGCGCAGCAGGTGCCATGACCGGCCGCGGCGGAGTTATCATCGGGATTACTGTCGTTATCACCGAAGTCGTAACCGCTGACCAGGTTAAGATCAGGATGATCGATGTCCACTCCCGTGTCCACTATCGCTATGATCACGGTGGAACTGCCGAATCCCTGGCTGCCGTCCCAGGCCGCCTGGGCGTGGGCGTCGAAACCGGCGGTGCCCACCGGAGGACCGGTGTGATCCCAGGTTCCTCCCCAATCGTAATCGGGCAGCTGGGCGGTGTTGTTGTGGCCCCAATGATCGTCGTACAACGGATCACTGGGCACCACCGCGGGGAAAGCCAACCAGTCGGGATTGGCGTATTCCACGTTGGGATCGGCGGCGTAACGATCGACCACGGCCATGATATCCGTTCCCTCCGCCAGATCGACCCGGAACCAGCGGTCCACGCCTAATCTTTCCGCTTCTGCCTTGTTCTTCAGCTCGATAAATGGACGGGAGATCTTCAACACTCCCACCTCCCGGCTCAAGGCATCGAAGGAGTTCATGCCGGTGGCAACTCCGGGAAGGGACGCTCCCTGCTGCAGGCCGATATTCAATTGGGAGGTGAGCAAAGCGTTCTCTTTAAACTTGATCATGATTCGATCGGGCGCGTAGGGAAGTACGGTCTTTCCCGAGCTGACGAATCCTTTCTGAACCGGAGAGAACTCCCGCGCGGCCGGGACGGCCGCCGAGGCGTTAAGGAGAGGCAGAATAACTAAAAGCAAGCATGCGGTAACAATACATACTTTTCGCTTCATCATTACTCCTAACCGTTTATGTCACTTGCCCGCGCTTCCGGTCTGGAGAAACCGGATATCCGGGCGGTTGACTGGTGGGGTATCAGACCGTATACACGATCCCTGCAACTGCATGTGGAGTGTCATGCCGCATGCATTATCCCAGCTATTGCCAGTGAAGTACCGTGCCGCAGATACCATCCCCGCAATTGCCAGTGGAGTATCGAACCGTATATACGATCCCTGCAACTGCTAACGGTTGGTTTAATCCTCCTTTCGTCGGTGGCCCAAGCCCGCCGGTGTCCCTGTGGCTCCCCCTCACTTCCAGTGTTCGAGCAGATAAACCCTCACCGCTCGGAGCCGGGAGACTCAAATTTACCCGTATACTCCTTTTCCGCGCCGCTTCAATATCGGCGCCCCGCCTCTGCCGTACCTTACATTACGGCGGGGCAATACAGTCAACCTCCCGAGGAAGCCGCAGGGGCCTAGATTGATTTTTGAAACGCCGCGAAAAAACGTATGGTCCCACTGGCGAAATCCGGTTATTTCCCACCGGAGAGCAGATCCTGGCAAACCAGAGGACAGCTACCGGTTTCCGCCATCGGGATGGGAGTATTTTATCACAAACGGGATATCCCGTTCCACAAAAATTTGAGGTGGCACAAAAAAACAGAGGGGGCTCCGGGAAGTCATGATAGCGGTCAAGTTTCTATTTCTTTATAGATGCTCCTTTATGAATTGCCCACTGCATGATCCCTGCATCTAAAATCTTTTGAGTTTCTATTTCTTTTTTAGATATTCTTTTATAAAGATCCCGTCGTATAATCTCCGCACCCTCAAGCAGTCGAGTTTCTACTTCTGTTTTGGATGTTCCTTCATGAAGGTCTCGCCGTACTCTCTCCGCGCCTCCAGGCGGTTGTGCTTGGCGCATAGAAGTCTCAGGTTG
>JAFGPI010000241.1 GCA_016926065.1 Candidatus Krumholzibacteriota bacterium | reverse complement strand
GCGAAGAAGCGGGCTTGTACGGCGATCTTCTTGCCCTCCTGGCGGGAAAAAAGATAGATACCGCATACCCGGTGCCGGGTGGCCACTCCCACCGCCTCTTCCATGTTCAGCCGCGCGTTGCTCACTACCTCCCTATCCCTCGCTTCGACGATAAGAAAATCCAATCCATTGGAAACGACGCCGCCCCCGATCACCTCATGGGCCCTGATGCCCACCGCCCGGGCCGCCTGCCCCCTGTTCTGCAGGGCCGAACCGAACTCCGGAAGCGGTTGCCCCATTGTCAATTCGCACTCTTTGGCTGTTTTTTTGACTACCTCGACCACTATATTCCCTATTGCCATTTCCAGAACCAGGCGGGAAGGAGTCTTCCCTTTTTTCTTGCTAATGAGCACAAATGCCGTTCCCAGAGTAGGATGACCGGCGAAAGGCAGCTCGTCCCCCGGGGTGAATATCCTCACCCGGGCGTGGGAACCCTTATCCTTGGGTGGAAAAATAAAGGTGGTTTCGGAAAAATTCATCTCCCGGGCGATCAACTGCATCTGTTTCTTGTTCAATTTACCCGGGGAGGTAAAGACCGCCAGCTGGTTCCCCCCAAAAAGCGTTTTGGTGAACACGTCGACGTGCTCGTACACCAGTTTTTTACTCATTATTTGTACCTCTATATTGGAAAAGACGGGGCACTTTTACCGGCCATGTTATCAAATAATATTATCCCCACAAAAGGGAATTTTTTCATCCCCGGAAAAAATCCCGATTTATCAACCCGACTTTTCTCTATGTCTTATTTTTCAATATATACCCCTCGAACGATCGATCGTTCCCGGGGAAAGCGGGATCGTCAATACCGGAAATTCTTTCCCCCGGCCGGATCTTCCTTGCCCCTTCCCCCCCGCGCCCTTTCGCGGATTTCCGGACCGCCCCGGCCTCTCCTGTTATTTCTTTATTTATCAGCATATTACGTGAATATACTTTTGTCCTTCCGCCCCCCCGCAGTGGAATAAAACTTGATTGTAAGGATAGGCCATGGAAAATTCCGAACTACTTTCCCTTACCCTGCTGCTGCAGGCGGTGGTGAAGAAACGCCGCGCCGTGCTGCTGATCGTGCTGGCCGGTTCGATCCTCTCCCTGGGCACGGCATTCCTCCTTCCCCGGGTCTATACCGCGGAAGCCACCATCCTTCCCTCCGGGGATATGGGACCGATGGGCGCCCTGAGCGACGCCCTGGACCTGGTCAACCTCGATATGGGTATGGAGATATCGGCCTCCAGCTCCTTTCTTTTCCCCACTATCCTGGAAAGCGTCCTCATTCGGGATCAACTGCTCGATTCCACCGTCGAATACCGGGGTTCCCGGAAGACCCTGAGCGCTATCCTGGGACAGAAGTCGCGGGAGAAATCCCGCGAGAAACTCTCCCGGATGGTGAAAGTGCTGATGGATAAGAAAACGGGGATCATCCGCATCCGGGCCACCAGCCGCCGTCCCGAGCTTTCCTACCGTATCGTAGACAGGTTGGTCCGTCTGCTGGAGGAATTCAACAAGGATAAAAGACGGATCAAGGCCGGACTCGATTATGAATTCATACTTGAGGAACTCAAAACCACGGATCAGGAACTGCTTCAGGCGGAAGAGTCCCTTACCCGGTTCGAAAAAAACAACCGGGATTGTTTCACCACCACCAATCCCGGGGTCAGGATGGAACACGAGCGTCTCCTGCAGAACCTGCGTTTACAGCATGAAATCTATATTGAGTTGGTCAAACAGGTGGAACTGGCCGATATCGAAAGGAACAAGATAAATCCGATCGTCAAATTGCTCGATCCGCCTTCGGTCCCCACCATCAAGAGCGGTCCCCCCCGGAAAGTCATCGCGCTGGCGGGAGGTTTTACCACCCTCATCATAGCCCTGCTGGGGCCGGTGCTGGCCCAGCTCTCCCTCTCCACCATCTGGAGCCGGATTATGAGCGGCTAGGCTCCCTCCGCCCGGTAACGATCCGGTCTCTTTCCTCCCGGGGCGAAAATGTCCTCAGGGGAAGGGCGAATAGAGCCATCAGCAACATGGAAAATCTCGAGAGCAGCATCATGTGGGAAAAAAAGTGATGGATGAGAAAGGCCGCGAACAGCATGATCAGGCAATCGCCCAGGGCGCTCTCTTTAGCGTTTCCTTCCGCTCTCCTGGCGGCCGTGATATTACCCAGAAGAGCCAGCAGAAAGGCCAGGTACACCAGCAAGGGAATAATCCCGGTCTCGCTCAGTATCAGGGCGAAGGTATTGTGCGGTCCGCTGGGTGCGGCGGAGCCGGATAATCCGGCGGAGGGGATCGAATAGAGCAGGGCCGAATATAGTCCCTGCCCGGTGAGGGGATGCTCCGCGAACCGGCGAAGATGAAACTGGAGCAGCCACCATCGGTCGTTATCATCGACCTGGCCCCGCGCCAGGGTAAGTACCTTGGAGAAGGAATAGCGGACGTCCCCGACCGCGTCCCTCTCTATGAAGCGGACCGTTCTGGCGGTGGCCAGAATCAAGATTACCCCGGCCAGCAGCAGTACCAGCAGGCGGCGGGACTTCCGCCTGATAATAAAGAACTGGGACAGGAAGATCAGGCCGAACAGCAAGAGGCCCTCCCGCGAGAAGGTGGCCAAAACACCGATAGCGAAAACTATCTGCGCCATCACCCAGACCAGGGTGAATCTCCGGGATCGAGCCGCCCGCAGAGCGTAGATGGCGGCGATCAGGGAGAGATTAACGATGAAGGCGGAGGTGTTCGCGTTTTTCAGAAATCCGGCCGCCCTTCCGGCGGAATGGGAAAGCATGAAACCGGCCGGATCGATAAGCTCGCCGATATTGACCAGGCTGACGGCCGCTCCCATAAAAACCATGAGGTATATAATCTTCTCCAGCCGTTCCCATCGATTGATGAAAAGGAAGAAGGTCAGGAAGAATCCGGCAGCGTACATATAGTCCTCCAACCAAAGGACCACCCCCTGCCGGGTGGCTCCCAGCAGCCCGATAGAAAAACTGGAGGCTAGGAAAAACAGGTATAGCATCACCGCCGCGGTGGGGGGATTGAACCGGGTGCGGGTGAGCAGGAGGGCCAGGACCAGAGCCACTAAGAGGGTCAGAAATATAACCTTGCCGAAGGGAAACGATAGCCAGGAGGAAAGCCAGGCATCCAGGCGTAAGCAGGAGAAGACGGCCAGGGGATAAATAATCCAAGCCGGCCGCCTAAAAAGCGGGATCAGGACGATCAGGCCGGGCAAGAGAAAGAAGATACGCGGATCGACATGGAATATCGTACCCACCCCCGCGGCGGCGAAGGCGGCGATCAACAGCCGGCGGTATTTCTCCCTGATCAAGCCGGCCGCCTGAAACCATATCACCCCTTCTCCTTTCACCCCTTACCTCCCGAACGGGCGCCCAGGAAGGGAACCTGGTGGAGATCCTTTTTCAGCTCCCACAGCAGTTGTTCCACTATCTCCTTGTCCTTTCCGGCCCTCCAGCGCCGTAATGCCTCGCCCAGCAGCAGAATCGATACGCCTAAAACCAATCCCATACAGATAAAGGAGATTACCAGACGCGGGGGATCGGGCCAGGAGGCCCGCGTGGGAACACTTCCCCGATCGAGAACGTTCAGGATCGGGGTGTCCCTCTCCACTTCCAGGGCGGATTTTTTCAGCTGTTTCCCCAACTCGATGAAAAGCGCCTGCTTGATTTCCACGTCCCTTTCCAGGCGCCGGTGGAGCATGAGCAGGCCCGGCTCGGTGGAACTGGCGTAATTTCTGTTATTCTCCCGGAAGACCCGCAGCGCGTTTTCCGCCTGGAAAAGCTGGAGGCGGGAACTCTCCCGTTTCCGCAGGATAAAGTCGTGGGCTTCCCGGGAAGAGGATCTCCGTTCCTCTCGGTTATACCCCTCCAGCCTGTCTATATAGGCATTCACCACCAGGGCGGCCAAAACCGGATTATCCAGGGTGACGCTTACCACCACCGCCCGGGAATTTCTGTCCACCCAGGTTCTCACCACCCGGCCGAGGAGAATCAGGCGGGCGGCGTCAATGTTCCCGATGCCGAGATGCTCCCGCAGCGTTCGGGACACCTCCCTACCCTTTTCTTCAAAGGTGTAAACACGATTGAGGATATCCCCGCTGATCAGACGGCTCTTCAGGATATCGGGGTAGAGCGGTAACTGGTTTTGGGATCTATCAAATCCCAGGAAAAGGCTGATATCCGGAAATCCCCCCTCCAGCACCTGGGCCGGAGTGAGGTTGTTCGAGGAAGGCAGAATGGTGGCGGTGGAGGTATAGCGTTCCTCCACCACCGCCAGGGTGAGAAACGACGCCAGCAGGGTAACAATTACCAGGCTGAGAAGAAAATATTTTCCCCTCCCCAAGGCGTCCGTAAAGAACCGCAAGCTATCGACCTTTTCCATCCTACCGCCCCGGCGCAAAAGCTGCGCGCTAACGTGTTTGTCGGCAGTGTATTACATGCCTCCCTCGGGCTCCGCTCGGGGAAACATGCCCCCCGGTCCCGGGAGACCTGGGCCAGGTGACACTTCCGATAATTTTCCGGTGGAAAAAATTGCAAGAAGGAAGCCATGCTCCGCGCGCGCTAGTAACCGTCGGCGGGAAGCCAGATGGAAAATTCCGCTCCCTGCCCCTGCTCGCTAAGGCAATAGATATATCCGCCATGCCCGGAGACTATTTCCCGGGCCAGGGCCAGCCCGATGGAAGGCCGGGGCCGGTCCGGATCAGCGGGGGAGGGATTACCTTCTTTATGCGGCCGCGCCAGCTTATTTAGATCCTCCGGGGTGATACCGGAACCGTCATCCCGTATCCTGATCACGTAAAACGACCCCTCCCGCCGGTTGTTCAGGTTGATCTCCCGGGTCAGCGCGTCCAGTTCGGGAAAGGATTTTAGGGTTCCGGCGGGTTCGTCCAGCCCGCAAAAATCCCCTCCCGTGCTACTTTCCCGCTCCAGCTTGATCCCCTCTCCCTTCCGGGGGCGGTCATGCACCAGCGCGGTTTCGACCGCTATGATCCCTCCCCTGCTGGCGGCGTGGATGGAATTATCGACGAGGTTTCTCAATACTATCTTGATCTTGGATGGATCCACGGTAATCTCGCCAGAGGGCAGATTATCCTTCAGGCGGACCGATATCCCTTTTTCCTCCAGTTCGGGGATGAACTCCCGCAGGCAATCTTCCAGCAAGGAGGACATGTCGGTCCGCTCCAGATTCAAGTGGGCCTCGTCCACCTCCATATCACTCAGGGAGAGCAGCTGCTCCAGGCAGACCTCCGAACGGCCCAGGGCGTCCTTGGCCATATTTACCAGGATGCCTCCCGTGATTTCCTCCTCGTCCAGGGAGTAAAGAGAGCTCTTGAGGATGCTGAGAGATCGTTCCAGGCATTTTGAATTATCCAACATGAACCTGTTTTTCACCCGGTAAAAGTCCTCCAGCCTTTCCGTGCGCCTCCTGCCTCCTTGATAGGCACAGGCGTTCCTGACCGCGACGGCCGCCACCTTGACCAGCATGCGAATATATTCCAGGTCGAAAGCGGAGAATTCCCCTCCCCCGGCCTTGGGGGAAAAGAAGACTACCCCCAGCAGTTCCTGGCCCACCGCCAGGGGGCAGGCGTGGGAAAAATCCAGGGCGGACAAAGCCGCGATGAATTCAGCGTCCCCCTCCGATTTCTCCGCCGCCGGGCCCGGAAAATCATCCAGGCCGACCGGGCCCTCCACCCTCTGCAGGTACTTGATCATTGACCAGGGATAGGTTTCGGGGGAGGGAAGATCGCGCAAAACGGATCCCAGCGAATGCTTTTTCTCCAGGTTGCCGTTCTCGCGGTTAAACAGATAAAAAGCCGCCCGGCTCAAGCTGAGCCGCCCGGACATGGTCATTTGAAAAAGGCGTATTATCTTTTCCAGGTCGAAGCCGCCGCCCAGCTCTTCGAACGACCGAAAAAGGGTCTGGGAGAGGTGAATCTTTCTTTTCAATTCCTTTTCCAGCTTATCGATCCGCTCCTGGGTGGCAGACGTTCCGCTGGGAGAGGTAGTTTTACTCATGCTCATTGCTCCGGCGCTGATCGTCAGCCGGGGAGAGAAACCTTACGCGCCTCCCCCATTATAAAAAAATCGTCCAGGTTAAGAAGCTTGAAGACCGCCCTTATCTTGGGTAATACTCCGGTGAATTTGACCTCTCCTCCGTGGCTCCGGACGGAGGAAACCAGGCCCAGAAGAATCCCCACCCCCGCGCTGGAAATAAACTGAACCTTCTGGAAATCGAGTTCGACCTGCGGGGGAGCACTTTCCATAATCCGTTCTATCAATCCTTCCATCTTTATGGCTCCCTTGGCGTCCAGGTCGCCCTCCAGAAAGATTCTACATAGGCCATTGACCGCCGCGGTTTCCTCCCGGAGTATAAATCGATCCATAGTATTCTCCTTGCCACCACCGGCGGCGGGTCTGTCCACGATTAAGCTCTTCTCGAAAAACGTTTTATTGTAACCATTCTCTCTCTGGTAGCGGAGCGGCTCCTCTTTCCGGGGCAAGCGGCCCAATCCCAGTTTACGGAGCAATCCCGAGTCCAGAAACCGGTTCCCTTCACATTCCCGGCGGACGGTGGGATCGAATTCCAGCCCCTTATCCACCACGGAAACCGATAATTTATCCCCGTTCCTCTCCAGGGTCAGCCTCATCCAGCGTTCGCCTTCCTCCCCGGACTGATTCCGGGCCATGCGGTCCAGCAGTTCGTATATGCCCAGGCGGACCTCGAAGGAGAGAAAACTGGAAAATCCCATCACATTGGCTATAAGGTAGGCGCAATTGGAGGCCAGATCGATATCCCTGCTATCTTGGGTGGTAAGTATCGAATAGGCATCGTCCGCGCCGAGGTCCCGGAAACAGATCAGGCCCCGGTGCCGGGTTATGACCAGAAAACCGAATTGTTCCTCCTGGCCCGGGGGGAATAAGGAGCCGTAGAACTCAATCCGCGGATTTAATCTAACCAGTTCCTCCACCGCCTTTTCGACCGGGGGAGCAAGTTTCACATCCGGGATTATCCTTATCGCTTCCACCCCGCAATCGGCGGCTACCATGGCCAGGCTCAATATCCGTCCCGGCAACCTCCATCCTCCGGGGAGGCCGAAGCGGACCATCAGGCTGAGCGATCCAACATCAAAAGATTCAATAATCATATCCACTTACCGCCGCTGCGGCACTTCACCCCCGTTCCCGGTTTCCCTTCCCCCGCTATCCCTTAAAAAGGATAAAAACCTGTCACCGGATGACAGAAATCCAGCTTTACCAGACCGATACCGGCCAGAACCGTTAGAAACTCATATCCTTAACATTATCCATAATTTAGGGCGCTGAGGCCGTCCGCCTCCGAATCGGGCTCACGCTCTAAAAGATTGCTACACATTAAATTACACGCACGGCGTATATACATGTAGCAAACGCGGAGATTCTTTTTTGCATAATCCGTTCACATTTTTTCCCGGGCGGTGGTTCGGGAGACTAAGTCGAGTAGAAGTGGGGATGGACCGCCTACATATTTTTATCGGGCGGGAATGGGGATGGACGGCCTATATATTTTCATCGGGGGGAAGGGGGATGGATGGTCTATATATTTTTCCGCGCGGCCCCTTGTCCCGCCGGACATAGGCGGGTTAGGGGACAGGTACTACAGAGGGGGCGGGAGCGGCAGAAACGCTTTCCATGCTCCACTATCAAGGCGTGATATTCCTGGTAGACCTCGATCCTCCGGGGAAGGTGCCTTTCGAAAAGAAGACGCAGCTCTTCATAGCTTTCCTTACCGGTTACCAGGCCCAGACGCGAGAAGATCCTCCTGGTGTAGGCGTCCACTACAAAGAATCTTTCGCCGTAGGAGTACAACATTATCGAATCGGCCGTCTCCGGACCGATTCCGTTCAGGGACAGGAGCGCTTCCCGGGTGATATTCCGGCCTTCCGCGAATAGGGCGGCCAACCTTTTCAACCGGTCCGCTTTCTGATTGTAATATCCGCACGGTTTGATGACCGCGGCCAGCTCCTCCCGGGAAGTTGCCGCTAAGGCCCCGGGGTCGAGCAGGCCGGCTCGATGGAGGTTCTCAATCGCCCGGGAGGCGTTTTCCCAGGCGGTGTTCTGGGTCAGCAGCGCGCCCACGGCCACCTCGAATCTCTGCGCCTCCGTTTCCGGTCCCCCCGTGTAGCGGGGACTGCTTCCCCCCACCGGAGTGACCGGCCACCATTTACGGGGGCCGTACTCCCCCAGGAGGGCGTCGTATATCTCCCGCAGCATCTCACCCGGGTCCCGGTCCATAGAGGTCATCCTCCCTTATCCTTTACCGGACAATCTCCTT
>JAFGPI010000240.1 GCA_016926065.1 Candidatus Krumholzibacteriota bacterium | reverse complement strand
GGCAGGGAGCGATCCCGGGAGGCGGGCCGGCGCGGACGGCGGCGCAGCCGGCCGCCGCGCGGAACCGCTAACCGGGCGAGCGATCGGAATGGCAGCGGCGCTGAGTACCGGGCGCCGGAGTTCAGGAAAGAGCATGAAACTCACGGTGATCACGCTGCGGCACGATCCTGAGAAGGGATTCGATGCAGATCGTCCATCCATCGGATAACAGCCTGTTCGCGGCTTCGGGCCTGCGGCCCTTCGCGCACACCGCCTCCCGCTGGTCGGCGGCGTCGTGAACACGTCCAACGATAGGCGCTCATCGCTCACAAGTTCGCTCGAGCGCCTATCGGACGGCCGATTCCCGTGGGCACGGCTTGTCGCTCGCTGCGCTCGCGACGTCGCCTATCAGCCGTTTCCCGGCTGATGCCCTAATGTCCCTGCGGGACACTACGGGAACCGGCCGTCCGTTAAGCGTAATTATTTTATCGTAAAGAAGGTAGTTATGGAAAAACCAGTAATGATCTTACTAATATCGGCAGTTATATTATCGATCCAAGGCAACATATATTCTCAAGAAGAATCATTAAACGAAAAAAACTTGAAAATTTCTTCACTTTTACAGCAGGGTAAATTTGAAGAAGCTATCATAGTAGCAGAAGAAGCAATAAAATTTGCTGAGAAGAAGTATGGCCCTGAACATAATGCTGTGGCTAATTCTGTATTTAATCTAGCTTATGTATATTTCAATCAGGGGAATTTCGATAAAGCCGAATCCCTTTATAAGCGATTTCTATATATGTGGGAAAATATCAATGGGCCAGATCATTCAGGAACAACTCAATGTCTAAACAACCTTGGATGGCTTTACTTTCAGCAGGAAAATTTTGCTGCAGCTGAGTCTCTATTCAATAGGGAGTTGATTGTAAAAGAAAAAATTTACGGTCCTGATCACCCGGAAGTAGCTGGTGCAATAAATAATGTAGCTCTTGCATGTGCTAAACTAGGCAAAATTACTGATCTCGAGCATCTGTACAGCCGGGCTTTAGAAATAAATGAAAAAGTACATCCACAAGGCCATCCAGAAATAGTAAATTCTTTAAACCAACTCGCTATTGTATACTACTTTCAAGAAAAATATGACAAAGCGGAGCCCTTATACAGGCAAGTACTAGAAAATAGGGAAAAAACGTATGGGCCTGATTACTCAGGCCTAGTGTGTACTTTGGAAAATCTTGCGGTAATTTGCAGAAAGAACGGAAACGAAGATGAAGCCCGAGAATTTGAAGAAAGAGCAAAAAAGATAAGATCACAGAATGAGAAGGAATAACTACGCATAACAAATGTGTTCGCGGCTGTGCTTGACACCCGGACTGCAGAGCACCCCGGTTGCCAATGCTCGCGCAAATCGCTTCCCAGCGGTCAGCGATTTCGCGAACACTCTCAACGTTATATGAAAAGCGAGTAGAGCAACAAAAGTGACATCTTGACGGTATAGCGTTATAATGCTATAATGTGAATATGAGAAATAATAACAAAAGATCAACAATCTACTTTGATCCTGAGTTGCACTATGCTCTCAGGCTAAAGGCTGCCGAAACAGATAGGTCAGTTTCTGATCTGGTAAACGAAGCAGTGAAGTTATCACTTGCTGAGGACGCTGAGGATTTGGCTGCCTTTGAAGAGAGATTGTCTGAACCAGAACTGCCATTTGAGGACCTTGTCAAAGATTTGAGAGCTCGTGGCAAAATATAGGATTTTGATCAAGGCGTCTGCTGCGAAGGAAATCGAGAACATTCGCACACAAAAAGACCGTAGGCGCATTGTAAGGCGGATTCGTAGCTTAGCCGATGATCCAAGGCCAAGAGGTTGTGAGAAGCTATCCGGCAAAGATCGATATCGGGTGCGACAAGGAAACTATCGTATTGTATACTCGATAGAAGATGATAAATTAATAGTGCTTATCATCAAAGTAGGGGACAAAAAAGACATTTATCGAAATTGACAAGGGCATCTGACTTAATTCGAAAATACTAACCTCAATGCGTCATAAATCAAGCGACTTTGAGGGCGTTGGCGATACTGTTGAAGAGGGTTCGATGGCGCTCGTTTGGTGAGAGGCGAAGGATGGAGGCACCGCCCGGCCGCACGAGCCTGCCGGCGCGATTGAATATCTCGAAGCGAAGTGTTTGAGGGTTTTTGAGGAGGAAGAGGCAGGTGCGCTTCTCGTTTCTGTTCCGACGTGTTGTTCCGGATGGTGGTATTGAATGGGAAGGGCCATTACGCTTAAAGAACAATGATATAAGTTCAATTGTTAAGAAATACAATATTGAGTATTAATGGGATGTTGAAATAGTCGTAACATTACATAACACAGGTGTACAGTGATGGTATTGACCTGACCCCCCCCGGGCCGGAGAGCACGGTGCTCCAAGCCCGGTTTACAGGACCGTTGCGTTGCGATATTCTCAGTACTCGGAAATTCCAGAACGGTGGAGCTGGCCATGATCGGAAAAATCGTTTCCCACTACAAGATACTCGATAAGATCGGTGAAGGCGGAATGGGTGATGTCTATAAGGCGCGCGATCTAAAGCTGGATCGCTTGGTGGCCCTCAAGTTCCTGACCCGGGAGATGAAATTCGACCACGAAGCATTAACGCGTTTCCACCATGAAGCCAAGGCGGCATCGGCCTTGGATCACGTGAATATTGCCACCATCTACGAGATCGATGAGACTCCCGACGGACAGATGTTTATCGCCATGGCCTTCTACGAGGGCCTCACCCTTAAAGAGATGATGGGGCAAAAGCCGCCAGGCGTTAATAATACTGTTGATCTGGCAATCCAGGTTTCCCGGGGACTATCCAAGGCGCATAAGGCGGGGATCATTCACCGCGATATCAAGCCAGCTAATGTAATCGTAACTGCGGAGGGAATAGTAAAGATTATAGATTTTGGCCTGGCTAAGCTCGCCGGCTCCACCAAGGTCACCAAAACCGGTATTACCACTGGGACCGTGGCTTACATGTCGCCCGAGCAGGCAAGAGGGGAGGAAGTCTCCCCTCGAACGGACATCTTTTCACTGGGAATAGTGCTTTATGAAATGCTGGCCGGGATTCATCCGTTCCGGGGCGATTATGATATGGCCGTCATGCACTCAATTCTGTATGACGAGCCCGAGCCGGTCACGAATCATAATCCGGAGATTCCGGCGGATTTGCGGGATATCGTTCACCGGGCCTTGGCCAAGGAACCTGACAAGAGATATCAGGATGCATCCCAGTTGGCCGCGGCATTGAATGAGTTTAAAGCTAATGCCAAGAATTTGGGAGAAACTTCTTCGAAGAATTTGGGAGAAGCGTCTTCGAAGAAAATGAAGGGAAGGAAAGGTTCATTCGCCGCTGTAATAACGATAGCCGCGATCTTGCTCGTTACGGCGGGGTACACGCTCTATTCACGCTATTTCACCAAAGGAGCGCGCCCTTCGTTCTGGCGAAGGCTGGAAGCTGTTTTTGAAGATTCGAGAAAGGCATCCAAAACCGAGGAGGAACCGCTGGCCATCGCCGTCACTCCATTCTGGGGTCAAAATGAGGCGGCCGCCGATGAGGGGCTCGTGATCCAGAAGCTTCTCCTGCGAGAGCTGGCCGCGATTATGGGCCCGGGGGAAAGCGCCAATATTATTGCCGTCGATCCGGCCCGGGTCCCCCGATCTCACGCCGAAGCAATGACATTGGGAAGAGATCAAAAGGCGTTATTGGTAATATGGGGCGATGTATTGATATACGAAGGGGAGATCGAGATACAGCCGAACATATCCATCATAAAGCCTTTAAAGGATTTTGAGGAACCCTCACCCGAAGCCTTCAATTTCATGCTTTCCGACCGCGATCAGTTGAAGCTGAGAAAAGAGAAGGCCGGGGAGGTCGGGAAAACGGCCTTATATACGGCGGCAAGATACTACCGGGATAATAATCCGGGTAGGGCCCTTTCCCTGGTGGAAAAGCTGCCCGAATCGGATCCGGAAAGATTCCTACTGCAAGGCTCGATACTTACGGGTCTGGGTAAAACAGATGAGGCTGCCCTGGCATACCAAAAAGCCTCGGAGCTTGCCCCGGAAAGTTCAAGACCGCACCTGTATCTGGGAGATTTATACAGTCTCTATCTGCAGAGGTTCGGGGAGGCCGATGCCGAATATAAAAAAGCGGTGGAGTTGGAGCCGGACTCCCCCTGGACCAGGCTCGCCCTGGCAAATTTCTACCTCGCTTTCGATAATAAGAGGGAATTAGCACTGCGTGAGATCGATAAGGTTATCGAAACGGGGACGGCGGATGCATCGATTTATAGCTATACCGGTCATCTTTATAAAAGCGCCGGCAGGTATGATGCGGCGATAGAGCAATACAGAAAGGCCATCAACCTTTCTCCCGGGAGCGCTGATATCATTTGTTCCCTGGGCGATGCCTACGAAAAATCTGGCGCCATCGATAAGGCGATAGCGGAGTACCAGAGGGCTGGCGGGATTGCTCCCGCGGGCGGGGGGCCCTGGTATCTGCTGGGGAATTGTTATTTCCGGCAACAGCGGTATGGGGAAGCCTTGGAGCAGTATAAAAAAGCGGCGGCGCTCGCTCCGGATGATTTTCCAACATATTTCGCGCTCGGAAACACCTATGCGAAATTGGGTGATCGGAAGAAGGCCGTCAAATATTTCAATCAGGCCTTCAACTGTTCTAAAGAAATCTTCGAATGGCTTTCATATCTTTTCATGGGGATTAATTACTTGCAATTGGAGATGTACGATGAGGCGGCGGCAGAGTTTCAGAAAGGAATCGTTTCGGGCTATTATCTGGATCAATTCCATTACTATTCAGGGTATGCCTGCGAGAGAATGGATAGGTTCGAAGCTGCCCTTGATGAATACGAAAAGGGAGTGGAAGCGGAGAGGCAGGACAGCTTGAAAACCGGAATACAAAATCATATTCACTGCTTTTTATCCTTATGCAGATTTGATAGACAAGATGAGGCGCGATCGTTTATCCTGGATCTCTCGGAGAAATTGAGCGATGTGGAATGGAAGTGGTTTTCGGAAACGGAAAGGGCGGTCCTGGACTTCTATCTGGGAAGGACATTGGTGCAGGATCTTTTAAAGCTACAGGAGGGGATAGAATCACCAGTGGACGCGAAACATCAACGGTGCTTACTTAATTATTATATCGCTTTGTCGTTTGTCATTAATATCAGTCCTGATCCAAGCAGCACTTCCATCAATCAGGAGAATGCCCGCGAATATTTGGAAAAATGCGTTGATTTCTGCGCCGGTTACGAGGATCCTACTTTTTACGGGCGCGTGGAAATGGAACTGGAACGCTTGGATCAGAAAAGATGATATTTTCTAAATAGAGGATCTTATCTTCGATGGAGGGAGCGTAGAGACCGGAGAAGAGAAAACCGGGCCCGGTACGCGTCTCGGGCGCTCAAAATGGCAGACGGCGGGGATTTGGCTTTACTTAACAAGGAGGTGTGAAGTGTTCAAAGAGTTCAAGGAGTTCGCCATGCGCGGCAACGTTGTCGACATGGCGGTAGGCATCATCATCGGTGCGGCTTTCGGCACTATCGTTAAGTCTCTCGTTTCAGACGTTATAATGCCGCCGGTAGGATTGCTGCTCGGCAACGTGGATTTCAACAACTTCTTCATCGTACTTAAGGGAGTGGGCGCGGGATCTTACGCTACCCTGGCCGAAGCTCAGGCGGCGGGTGCGGTCACGCTAAATTACGGTGTTTTTATCAATACGATTATAAGTTTCTTGATAGTAGCGTTTGCCATGTTTCTGGTGATCAAGAACATCAATCGTCTGAAGAAAGAAGAGGTGACGCCACCGGCGGAGTCGACGACCAAGGAGTGCCCTCATTGCTTTTCGACAATATCGCTGAAGGCCAAGCGATGCGCGTTTTGCACTTCCATATTGGACGCCGAGTGATTTTGATATTGATGGAGCTTGAACGCTTGAAGCAGAAATAATCTGAAGCGTAAAGAATGATACTTTCTGCGGATTTTAATAAATAATTTAAGAGGTATGAAAGAAGCGTTTCCTCTGGGGAAAGGAATGATAAGGTGAAGGCTAAGACCATAGCCGTGATCGTGCTGATCGTTTTGGCGATAATCTTGATCCTGCAAAATACGGGAGTGGTGGAATATAGCGTTCTTTTCTGGAAGATAAGCATGTCCCGGATAATATGGCTGATATTGATTCTATTGGTAGGATTTATCAGTGGCTATCTAGTTGCGATGCAGCGAGGTCAAAAACAATAAATCTCACCGTGGCCGTATCAGCGGGCCAGCACCATCTTCCGGGTGAGGGTATGCTTGCCGGCCGTGAGGCGGTAAAAATATACCCCGCTGGTCGCCGCCGTCCCCGATGAGTTGCATCCCGACCATTCCTCTTGATGGGAGCCGCTCTCCCGGATCCCCTCCACCAGCCGGATCACCCTGCTGCCGGAGGCGTCGAAGATATCCAGGAGCACCCGCGCTCGCTCCGGCAAAATGTAATTTATGGTAGTGGCCGGAGGCGTTGATCAAATACTTGACAATCGGCATGCCCTCTGATAGCTTAAGGCCGGTAACTTTCCTTTACTGGGGTGGTAGCGATGTCAGATAACTTGAGTGACGAGATCAAGAACCTGGCCGAGCGCTTCAAGAGCGCGCCCGGCTCCAGGCTTTTCGCGCCCCTGGCCGACGCCTACAGGAAAAGCGGATTGGTGGACAAGGCCATCGAGTTTCTCGAGCAGGGGCTGGAAAAGTATCCGGATTACGCCAGCGCCCATGTGATCCTGGGCAAGTGCTTCTACGACAAGGGCGCCACCGAGCGCTCACGCACCGAATTCAAGAAGGTCATAGACCTGGATCCGGAAAACATGGTGGCCCTCAAATATATGGGCGATATCCTGCTGGCCGAGGATAACCGTGACGAAGCACTGCAATACTATCGAAAACTCCTGGCCATAGATCCCACCAACGAGGAAGTGAACCTCATCCTGGAGGACACGGCGGAGGAATTCCAGACCAAGGAAATCGATCTGCGCGATAAAAACTCGGTAAAGAAGCTGGAACAGATCGACGAGCCGGTCACCATGACCCTGGCCGGCATCTACGCCTCGCAGGGTTACCACGCCCGGGCCCTGAAGATGTATCAGGAAATCCTGGCCGCGGATCCGGAAAATACCAAGGCCCGGGAAATGATAACCAATCTCCAGGAGAACATCAAAGTATCCACCAAGCAGCGGGATGAGGTTTTCGACGACCAGGTGATGACCATCACCCTGGACGATGTCACCGAGGAGTTGGCCCAATCCACCTCCGGACCCGGCGGGGAGGATGAGGAGGGCGCCCTGGAGGAGATCGCGGATGAGGAATTAGAGGAGGGACGGACGGTAGCGATCGAGGAGGACACGGCGGAACCGGACCTGGTGGCCCGGGAACTGGAAAAGGAAGATGGTAAGAGCGATAAGCCGGAGAAAAAGAAAGAGGTGAAGGAACCGGGAAAAGAATTTCAACCCGACAAGAATTTGGATAGTTTTCAAACCTGGCTGCGAAAGATGAAGGATAAGGCGGAGACCGAGGAATAATTCAACCGATAGGAAGGAACGTACTTGGCGGACACCAGTAATTTCAGGAACGGTCTGATCATGAAGATCAACAACCAGTTGTATTCGATCATGGAGTTTCAGCATGTAAAGCCCGGCAAGGGAGGGGCGTTCGTACGCACCAAATTGAAGAAGATCCCCGAGGGTTCGGTTATCGACAAGACCTTCCGGGCGGGGGAAAAGGTCGAGGAGGTGCGGGTGGAACGGCGCAAGTACCAGTATCTCTACAGCGCCGATGACCTTTATTACGTCATGGATATGGAGAGCTACGAGCAGATACCGATAGCGCGCTCCCTGTTCGAGGATGCCCTGCCCTACCTCAAGGAAAGCATGGAGATCTCGGTCTTGATGGATGATACGACCCCGATCGCGGTGGAGCTGCCCACCTTCGTGGAACTGGCCGTGGCCAAAACGGAACCGGGGGTGCGCGGGGACACGGCCCAGGGAGGCACCAAACCGGCCCAGCTGGAGACCGGAGCCACGGTGATGGTTCCCCTGTTCATCGAAGAGGGGGAGGTTCTCAAGGTGGATACCCGGACGGGGCGATATATCGAACGGGTGAAATGATGTGGCGTAAGAGAATAATGGAGCTGGTCTCCATTCTAAAATCCGAAGACCTGGATGAGATAGAGGTTAGCAGTTTCGGGCGCAGAGTGCGTGTTGCACGGCGGAAGGGGCGCCCCGCCGCAGCGGGAGAAGAGCTAGGAACGGATTCCCGTTCCGAAACGCCGGAAGAAGCGGGCATGGAAGCGGCGCCGGGCGAGTACCGGGGACCGCGCATCGTGCCCGAACCGGCTTCCCCCGGAAGGACCTCCGGGGGTACTCCCCAAATGGCCGCACCGGCCCCGGAAGAAAAGGTGGATGAAGTTCTATCTCCCATGGTGGGAACTTTTTACAGAGCCATGAAACCGGACTCGGAGCCCTTCGTCAGCGTCGGTACCACGGTGGAAGTGGGGCAGGTACTCTGCATTATCGAGGCCATGAAATTGATGAACGAGATCGAGGCCGAAGGAAATTACGTGATACGAAAGATCCTGGTGGAGAACGCCCAACCGGTGGAATACGGACAGCCCCTTTTTCTGGTCGAATCGGCCTAATCCTTGCAAATCTCCTTAAATGTCGAATTATAGCAGTTTTTCCGGTAAATAGCGCCCACCTTACGGCCTCCAGCGGAAGGTGAGGAGCAACGGTAAAACCATATAAAACATAAGGTTTCCGGCATAAAAAGTTTCAGGTTTGGGGAAGGTGACTTAGATGAATGTCAAAAACATCCTGGAAGTGATGATTCAAAAAGGTGGTTCCGATCTTCATCTCAAGGCGGGACTCCCCCCGGTGGTAAGGATCGACGGCAGGCTTTCCCACCTCGATTTTGACCGGCCCACTCCGAAGGATATGGAAGAAATCGCCAATCAGATTTTGACTCCCACGCAGAAGGAGAGGTTTCACAAGACCAGAGAGGTCGATTTCGCTTTCGGGGTAGCGGGGCTGGCCCGGTTCCGGGCGAACTTTTACGTGCAGAGGGGTTCGGTGGCCATGGTGTACCGGCACGTGCCGGTGGAGATCAAATCGATCGACGATCTGGATCTACCCCTGGTCATAAAGGAGCTGGCTCTGCGGCAGCGGGGACTGATCTTTGTCACCGGAACGGTGGGAAGCGGAAAATCCACCACCCTGGCCGCCATGGTCCAGGAGATAAACGAAAACACCAACAAGAACGTCATAACGATCGAGGATCCGATCGAGTTCCTCCACCACGATAAGAAGAGCATTATCAACCAGCGCGAGATCGGCAGCGACACCAGTTCCTTCCATGAAGCCCTGCGGCATATCCTGCGCCAGGATCCCGATGTGATCCTGGTGGGAGAGATCCGGGACGCCCTGACCATGGAAATAGCGCTGATGGCCGCCGATACCGGACATCTGGTTTTCTCCACCCTGCACACCATCGACGCCACGCAGACGATCAACCGGGTCATCTCCTTCTTCCCGCCCCACCAGCACCAGGAGATCCGGTACCTGCTCTCCTCCACCCTCCAGGCCGTCATAGCCCAGAGGCTCATCCCCAAGAAAGAAGGGCAGGGGAGGGTGCCGGCCGTGGAAGTAATGATTGTAACTTCCACCATCCGGGAGTATATTATTGATCCTGAGAAGGCGCCTCTCATTCAGCAGGCGATCCGGGAAGGGGTGTCATCCCACGGGATGCAGAGCTTCGACCAGTCGCTGATGAAGCTGTTGACCGACGGTTTGATCAGCATGGAGGAAGCGATGAAAAACAGTTCCAACCCGCACGAGTTCAGCCTGCGTCTGAAGGGTATTCAGGCCACCAGCGACAAGACCTGGAACGCGTTCGAGGGCGCCGAAACCGGTGGGCCCGTGGCCAATGACTTTTAGACTGTAAAGGCATGTACAAAAAAATACTGATCGCCGCACGGGGAGAAATTGCTCTCAGGATCATCCGTGCCTGCAAGGAACTGGATATCAAGACGGTGGCCGTTCATTCCAGCGCGGACACCGAATCGCTGCACGTGAAGCTGGCCGACGAGGCGATCTGCATCGGATCGGCCCAGCCCGCGGCCAGCTATCTCAATATCCCCCGCATCATCGCCGCCGCGGAAATTACCGGCGCGGAGGCCATTCATCCGGCCTATGGATTCCTCTCCGAGAGCCCTCATTTCGCCGATATTTGCCTATCCTGTCATATCGACTGGATCGGTCCCCAGCCCGCTATCATGGAAATGATGGGGGATAAGGCGATGGCCAGAAAAATGATGCGGGAAGCCGGGTTGGAGATCATACCGGGCAGCGTGGAGGCCCTGGAAAACGAGGCCGGGGCGGTGAGCCTGGCCCAAACGATCGGTTATCCCTTGATGATCAAGGCGGTATCGGGCGGAGGCGGCAGGGGGATACGGGTGGTGCGGGACGAGCAGCAACTGAGCGAACTCTTTCATTCGGCCAGCAAGGAGGCGGAGTTGTCCTTTGGGCACGGCGGCCTGTACATGGAAAAGTACCTGGCCGCGCCCCGGCACATAGAGGTGCAGGTATTCGGCGACGGAAAAGGCAAGGTGATACAGCTGGGGGAGAGGGAGTGCAGCATTCAAAGGCGGCACCAGAAATTGATCGAAGAATCTCCTTCCCCGGGCATCAGCGACCAGACCCGCAGGAAGGTTCTCGAATACGCCATCCGCGGGGCCGAATATATCAAGTACGGATCCCTGGGAACGGTTGAATTCCTGGTGACCGCGGACGAGGAAGTATATTTTCTGGAGATGAACACCCGCATACAGGTGGAACATCCCGTAACCGAAATGGTCACGGGATTCGATTTGATAAAGGAACAGATACGGCTGGCGGCGACCGGCTCCAGTCCCCTGATGGAAAAGACCGCCATCCCCCGGGGGCACGCTATAGAATGCCGGATAAACGCCGAGGATCCCGATAAGAATTTCAAGCCCAACCCGGGAGAGATTACCTTTTACCATCCTCCGGGAGGACCGGGAGTGAGGGTCGATTCCCATCTCTACGACGGATATATTATCCCTCCCTACTACGATTCGTTGCTGGCCAAGATAATAACCTGGGGCGAGACCCGCGAATATGCTAGAAAAAGGATGATAAGATCGCTGCAAGAATGTGTTATAGAAGGTGTTGCTACTACTATTCCCTTCCATCTCTGGATTCTTCGCAGCGAGGCTTTTATCGAGGGTGCCTTTGACACTTCTTTTATCGACACACTCTAGGCGAGGCGATTACCGGCTGTCCAAATCGACGGAGTGCCGGCCGGAATCCTTGGAAAACTCTCCCCGCCCGGTGTATCACGGGTATCATGGATAGTATCTCCGCAGAGGAAAGGAAATCGATATTAAGGATCCTCGATGCCAATTCGAACCGCTGCGCCGAGGGCCTGCGGGTGATAGAGGAAATGGCCCGCTTCGTCATCCAGGACCAGAAATTGCTGCGGGAGATAAAGGATATCCGGCATGCGGTGCGCCGGAATCTGGAAGCCCTGTCCGGCGGCTCGTATCTCTACCGGGACAGCGAGCACGACGTGGGCGGTTTTTTCTCCAGCGGCTCGGAGAAGATCCGCGGGTCCCTGGAGAGCGTCTCCCGGGCGAATTTCCTCCGGGCCGAAGAGGCCCTGCGGGTGCTGGAGGAGTTAAGCAAACTTTTATCCGCCACCGCGGCGGAACATTACAAGAACCTGCGTTTCCGGCTATATACCGTTGAGAAATCGATCCTTTCCTCTCCCGATCCCGCCGTCGCCTGGCCCGTTTTTCCCTTCTTATACGCCATTCTGGATCGAAGCCTCGTTTCCGGGGAAAAGATCGGGGAAACGGCCGCGGACCTGGCCGAGGGAGGAGCCGGAATCATCCAGTACCGGGCCAAAACGATCGACCGCGCCGGAAAGCGCGAGGATCTGCTGGCGGTCGTCCCCCGGCTGCGGGGAAAAGGCGTGCCCCTGGTAGTGAACGACGATCCGGAACTCTGCCGGGAGACCGGGGCGGACGGAGTCCACCTGGGCATGAGCGATCCCTCTCCCCGGGAAGCCCGTTCCGTGGTGGGTCCGGGAAAGCTGATCGGGCTGACCGTTCACTCCCTGCGGGAGCTGGAGGAGACCTCCCTGGAGGAGGTGGATTACCTGGGCCTGGGGGCTATCTATCCGACTCCCACCAAGCCGAAGGTTAAACCGGTGGGAACCGGTTTTATTTCCCGCGTACGGACCCTGACCGACCTGCCCCTGGTCGCCATCGGGGGTATAAATATCTTCAACCTGGAGGAGCCCCTGGAAGCCGGAGCCGACGGGGTCGCCCTTTTATCCGCCCTCCTGGAGGGGGATGTCCGTAAAAATTGCTTTACCTGCAGGCAAATCATTGATAGAAGGAAAAAAGTGCGGGAGTAAGATCCTGGTGCCCGGGCCCAGGTATCCCTGAAATAATTCTAAAGAGCAACCACCGGATCGAGGCCCATGGCAGGAAAACGTAAAATCGCAATCGGCTTGCTTTTTCTTATCTCCGCTGTTTTTATCGGCGTGGCGATAGGCTCCTGGGATTCCCGCGATTGGGGATCGTTCTGGAAGGTGAATAATCTGTGCGGACCGATCGGCGCGGTGATGAGCGGGATCTTAAGGGGTTTCTTCGGGTCTATATTCGTCTGGTTGGTTCCCCTCTTTCTCCTCTTTTGGGGCCTGCTGGTCCTGGGGGGGATCGCCCTGCGCGAAAGATCCCGCCTCTGTATATGCCTCCTTTTCCTCGCCTGGGCAGGCACCTCTATTTTTTCCGTGGGGGGTTTAAGCGCCGAGGCGGGGATCCTGGGCACCAAAACCGCCGGATTCCTGCATATCATAGCCGGCCGGATAGGGTCCATCCTGATATTGATAGGCGTCCTGGCCCTCGATCTACTGGTTTTGTTCTTCGGTTCAATAAAAAGCTTAGGGCTGAAAATCAAGGGACTCCTGACCCGGTCCCGCACCGGCGAACGCCCCCCGGAAAGGGAGCGGAAAAGGTCCCGGCGGGATAGAAAGAAACCGCCTATAGAAGATAAAACCAAAAGCGTCTCCGCCTTGGAAACGGCCGGGGAGGAAGATAAAGCGCCGGTGCGGATAGATCTTCCCCCGCCGGCAAAACCGAAACCCAAACCGGCTTCCCGTCCGGTCCGCCCGGCCGTAACCGGGGCCACTCCGGCCGACAACGCGCCCCTTCCGGACCTGTCCCTGCTCGACGATTATGACGAGGAGGCGGTGACCTTCAGCAAGGAGGAGTTGATCGCCCGCTCGGAGGTGATAGAGGCCAAGCTGGAGGATTACGGGCTGCGGGGCAAGGTGAGCCAGGTACGGCCGGGTCCGGTGGTGACCACTTTCGAATTCGTGCCGGCCTCGGGGGTTAAGGTAAGCCAGATCGCCAACCGGGCCGACGATATCTCGCTGGCCCTGGCCGCCCGGGCGATACGCATACAGGCGCCGATTCCGGGCAAGGGAGCGGTGGGGATAGAGGTCCCCAATCCCGAGCCCAAGATGGTCCCCCTGAAGGAGATGATGGAGCATTTTCCGGTGGACCGGGAAGGCCTGATCGTGGTTTTCGGAAAGACGGTTACCGGTGAGCCCTACTTCGCCGACATCTCGGACATGCCCCACCTGCTCATAGCGGGAGCGACCGGGAGCGGAAAGAGCGTGTGCATAAACTCCATTATCTGTTCCCTACTCTACAATCATACTCCGGCCACCTGCCGTTTCATCCTGGTGGATCCCAAGCGGCTGGAGCTTATAACCTACAACGACATCCCCCACCTCCTGCATCCGGTGATTACCGAGGCCCGGACCACGCTCAAGGTGCTGAACTGGCTGACCGTGGAGATGGATCGGCGGTACAAGTTGCTGGCCCAGTTCGGAGTCAAGAATATCAAGAGCTTCAACCAGAAATGCGAGAGAGAAAAATTGGTCTCTCCCCTGGATGGAGAGCCGGTCAGCCGGCTTCCCTACTATGTTACCATTATCGATGAACTGGCCGACATCATGGTATCGATGGGGAACGAGATATACCCGCCCATAACCCGCCTCTCCCAGATGGCCCGGGCGGTGGGGATACACCTGGTCTTCGCCACCCAGCGGCCCTCGGTGGACGTGGT
>JAFGPI010000239.1 GCA_016926065.1 Candidatus Krumholzibacteriota bacterium | reverse complement strand
TGCATCGTCCCTCATCAATAAAAATATCTTCTGATCGATATCCCGGGGATGGGTGGTGAGAAAACGGATTCTCGGCAGGTCGCTTCCCTCCAGCACCATCTTCAGCAGAGCGACAAAATCCACTTCCCCGTACCGGTAAGCCATCACATTTTGCCCCAGCAGGGTTATTTCCCGGGCTCCTTTCTCCCGGCAGGCCCGGATTTCTTCCATGATTCTCTCCGGTTGCTTGCTGCGGATGCTTCCCCTGAGGTAGGGCACAATACAATAGCTGCAATAATTGTCGCAGCCCCGGGTGACGGAGACAAAACGGGAAATCCCGGAGCGGTGGCCCGCGCCTAGCAGCTGATAGGTGTTCCCCTGCTTGAATCCCAGCAGGGAGACCGCATTGCCGCCCCCCAAGGTTTCGCTAACGGCCGCGGGAAGCTCGCGGTAATTATCCGGACCGGAGATAATCGCCAATCCCGCTACCTTCTTAAAAAGGTCATCCCCCATCCGTTGGGCCATACAGCCGCACACGACCAGCCGGGCGGAGTGCCGGGATAGATCGTTCAATCTTCCGATTGCCCGTTGCTCGGCATGTTCGCGGACGCTGCAGGTATTTACTATAATCACATCGGCGTTTTCCGGCCGGGGAACCGTCCGGAATCCTGAAGCCCGCATGAGGGATTCGATTACCTCGGTATCGTAGGCGTTCATCTGGCACCCGAAGCTTTCATAGTAAACAGCCGGTTTTATCATGCTTGCTCACCGTCTTCCAACTCCGCGCTAGCGGGGGAACCGCATAGCCGGCCGTACAACCTGCCCCGGGAGAAATGCGTGATATCCACCGGCGCCAATTTTCCGATCAGCCGGGAAGAACATCGGATATGAACCTCGCAATAATTCCCCGTCATGACCAGTGAAAATCTTGAGTTTTTCCGGACCGGGCCCTGAACCAGGCATATTTTCCGTTTCCCCGTCTGCCTGCGCATCAACTCCTTTCTTTTCGCCTTCCCCAGGCGGATAAGCTTCCGGCTTCTTTCCTTTTTATCTTGGGGCCGAACCTGATGGGGCAACTTTTCCGCCCTGGTTCCGGGACGCTTGGAAAAAGGAAAAACGTGAAAATAATCCAAGGGAAGATCTTTTAAGAACTTGAGGGTGTTCCTGAATCTTTCGTCCGTTTCGCCCGGAAATCCGACAATAATATCGGTTCCCACGGTTACTTCCTGATTTATGTCCTTTATTCTATCAATAGTGCTGCTAAAAAAATCCCTGTCGTAGGGACGGTTCATGGCCCGTAGAATTTCGTCGTCTCCGCTTTGCAGCGGTATATGTAAATGCGGGGCCAAGCGTTCGGAACCGGCCATGAGGTCAATTAATCCGGGGGTGATTTCGGTCACCTCGATGCTGCTCAGCCGGAACCGGATCCCCCGGGTCCGGTCGAGTATCATCTCCAGCAACGATTCTATACCGACCGGTCGCGGTAGATCCTTGCCGTAGCGCCCTATATGTATTCCGGTGAGCACTATCTCCTCGAATCCGTTATTTCCCAGTTTCTCGATCTGCCGCAGGATTTTCCCCGGAGGGACACTTCTGCTTACACCCCGGGCCCGGGGGATTATGCAATAGCTACAGGAGGAGTTGCACCCGTCCTGAATCTTGATGAAGGCCCGCGCGTGGTCCAGAAAACCATCAATCGAGAATTCTTCCCACCTCAATCGAGACTCAACCTTTTTCAATCCCTCTTCCTCCCGCAGTATATTCTCCATCAGGGTGACAATGGATGTTTTATCATCATTACCGACGATATAGTCGGTCTCCGGCATACTCTCCAATACCGCGGATTGGGTTTCGGCATAGCAGCCGGTAACGATTATGGTGGTCCGCGGGGAAGCGCGCCGGGCCCGGCGAATGGCGTTACGGCACCGGGAATCCGTCTTCCCGGTCACCGTGCAGGTGTTTATAATATAGAAGCGGGCTTCTTCAGGGAAAGGCCGGTATTGCCAGTTTCTTTTTACCAAATATTGCCTGATGCACTCGGATTCAAACTGGTTCAGCTTACAACCCAGGGTGGTTATGGAAAATGATCTTCTGGTTTCGACCGCCCCGGCCATTTCGTTCCCTTCCTCCTGAAAGAAGAGCGAGGACGGGAACCCGCCCTCGCTCTTAAGCAATATACCGCGGATACCATAAGGCAATATCCCGGCTTATTCAGGTTTTTCCTCTTCCGGCAGCGAGCCGTCGGCTGTTGCTTCAACCGGTGGGGAATCTTCTGCGGTGGGTTCCGTTCCCGGTTCTTCCCCGGAAGACTGGTCGTTGTCCGGTTCAGTTTCCGGGGGGGGAAGTTCATCTTCCCCGGTGACGGCCCCATTTTTATCGGGGAGAGTTCCCTCCGCGCCTTCCGCCGAGGGCTCCTCCGGGATTTCCGGTGATCCTTCCTCTCCTTTCAGCGGAAGGGAGGTTTCCTCATCGGGCACCGCCAGATCAATGTCGTCGTAATCCTCGTATCCGGTCGAATCTTCCGTAATCTCCCGTGCACCCTCGCCCCCCTCCCCGGTCTTGGCTCCGACTGCCCCCGCCGCCTTCTTGCCGGATTCCACCGTCTCGGCCACTTCCCTGCGGGGGAACCGGTTTTTAAAATCGCTTATCTCCTTTTCCGATTTCCCTTCCAGGTAGGCGTTCACGCTCAGCACGATACGCTTATTCTGCGGATCGATCTTGATTACCTTCAAGGGCAGCTTGGCTCCGACATCGAAGTATTCGGTAGGCTTCTTCAATCCCTCTATTCCCAGATGGGAGAGGGGAACAAATCCTTCCACATCATCTCGCAGTTCCACCACCGCGCCCCGATCGAGGATCCTGGTTATGGTACCCTCCGATTCGGTGGAGATTGTGAATTCGTTTGCCAACTCGGACCAAGGATTCTCTCTGGTCTGTTTCATGCCCAGGCTGATCCGCCTTTTGGAACTATCGATCTCCAGCACAATGACTTCCACTTCTTCGCCCTTCCTGACCATCTCCGAGGGATGACGTATCCTCTTGGCCCACGACATGTCAGAGATATGAACCAGTCCGTCGATGCCATCCTCTATCTCCACGAAAGCCCCGAAATTGGTCAGGTTACGAATCTTGCCCTTCAGCCTGGTACCCGGTGGATACTTGTTCTCCAGTGCTTTCCAGGGATCCGGTTCAAGCTGCTTGAGGCCCAATGAAATTTTCTCGTGTTCCTTGTCGACATTCAACACCACCGCTTCCACGGTGTCCCCGATGGCCACCATCTTGGAAGGATGCTTTACGTGCCGCGTCCAAGACATTTCGGAAATGTGTATCAGGCCCTCTATGCCCTTCTCCAGTTCCACGAACGCCCCGTAATCGGTTATGGACACCACCTTGCCGCGCATTTTTTTACCGATCGGATATCTTTCCTCTACTCCTTCCCAGGGGTAGGGAGTGAGCTGTTTGAGACCCAGGGATATCCTCTCCCGGTCACGGTCGAAGTCCAGGATCTTGATATTGAGTTTATCGCCTATGGCCACTACTTCCGAGGGATGACTGACCCTGCCCCAGGTAAGATCGGTGAGGTGCAGCAGTCCGTCGATTCCACCCAGATCGACAAAAGCTCCGAAATCGGTGATATTCTTTACCACTCCCTGGCGGTCTTCGCCGATCTTGAGTTCCTCCAACAAGGTCTTTTTCTTCTCTTCCCGTTCCTCTTCCAACACCACCCGCCGGGATACGACTATATTGCGCCTTCTCTTGTTCAACTTAATGATCTTGCAATCCATCTCCTGACTGATCAGTTCATCCAGGTTGGGAACTTGACGCAGAGCGATTTGCGAACCGGGGAGGAAGGCGTCCACCCCCATCAGCTTCACCACCAGTCCGCCTTTGATGCGGCGGTCGACCTTAGCCTTGACCACTCTGCTTTCATCATACGAATTCTTGATTTCATCCCAGGCCTTCAGGAAATCGGCTTTCATCTTGGATAGGACTATCAGCCCATCCTGGTTTTCCATCTTTTCCAGAAAGACATCAAAAACATCGCCTTTTTTCACCTCGGCACAGTTGGCGAATTCGCTGATTGGTATGGTACCTTCGCTTTTAAATCCGACATCCAGAATGATTTCTTTTTCGTGCACCGAATATACTGTTCCCCGGACAATCTTCCCTTCCCGCAGTTCATTAGCCTCGGAGCCGAGATCTTCAATCATGTCGATCCAGTCTTCCTTGGTATCCACCACTTCGTTGAGCTCGTCCTCGGAGACCTTCTCGAACATGTTCAGATAATCGAACTTTGAGCTTGAATTTACCGGTTTACCGACCTCCTCTGTGCTGATTTTCCCGGAGGTTCCGGGTCCCTGTTGTATTTCCTCAAATTTCTCTTCTACCATTAATAAATCTCCCCTTTCTATATGGATTTTATAACAGGTAGAATGATATTGAGTTCCCGCTCGCGGCGCAAGCGTTTTTTCTATCTTGGGGGGCCGGTTTCGGGGAAGTTTGATATTTCCTCCAACCGGACGATCACCTCTTCCAGAACCCAGTCGGGAGTGGAGGTTCCGGTGGTAAGGCCGATTCGCTCACAATCCTTAAACCAGGAGGGATCGATCTCTCCGGCGTTTTCCACGAACCGGGCGTTAATTCCTTCATCCACACACATTTGGAAGAGCCTCCGGGTGTTAGAGCTTTCCTTTCCCCCCACCACTAGAATCAGGTCCACCTTGCGGGACAATTTCAAGGTAGCCTCCCGCCGTAGGACGGTAGCCTGGCAGATCGTATCGTGAACCTGCAAATCGGTGATCCGGCGGCGCAGGACCTCAATGATTTCTTCGGCCTTGCGGTGAGAAAAAGTGGTCTGGATAACTATCCCGGCCTTATCTTTTATCTCTGTCTTCCGGGCTTGATCGGCCGAATTAATCACCCGCACGTCGTCGCCCGCGTGACCGCAGATTCCTTTTACTTCCGGATGTTCTCTATCCCCGATGATTAAAACCTGCCGGGATTCCCGGGCCATCTTTCTCACATATTTTTGACTCTTCTGCACGAAGGGACAGGTGGTATCTATAAATTTTATGTCCCGTCTCCGCGCCTCCTCCATAAATTGGGGATCGACTCCATGCGCCCGGATGATCAGGGTCCCATGGTCCTCGATTTCCTCCAGGGATGAAACGGGAACGACGCCCTGGCGGTGCAGGTTTTCTACCGCCTGGGGATTATGGATCACGTCCCCCAGGGAATACAATCTCCGGCCGGAGGACACCAGTCCTTCCTCGATCAGCCCCATGGCGCGTTTTACCCCGAAACAGTATCCCGTGTGCGGTGAACGAATAACCTCAAGCTTCCGTTTCATCCCTCAGCATTCCCATCTCTTCTCGCACCATTAAAGTCAGTACCTGGTAATCCCTCTTGCGGTCTTCCGGCTTATAATTACTATCTATCCTGATGGGCATCCCCAGACGCACCCGGAGTTTTCTTTTTCGCCAGAAACAATCCCGGATTTTATCCGAACCGGAAACATAGAGCGGGAGGATACTGACTCCGGTATGCAACGCAATGAATCCCAATCCCGACTTCATTTCCCCTATCTCCCCGCCCCGGGACCGGGTACCTTCGGGAAACAACAAAACCGATTCTCCCCCCTTAAGTTTTCCCATGACCGTTTTCAAGCTTTCCCGGTCGACCTCATCCCGGTTAACCGGTATGGCATGATAGGTCCTGATCAACCAGGCGAAAAATCTATTCCTGAATAGTTCCTTCTTGGCGAAAAACCAGATTTCCTGGTTCAGAGCGCTGCCCACCAAGGGGGGATCGGCGTAGGAAATATGGTTGCTGGCGAAGATGAAATTTTCCCTGAAATTCAGATTCTCCTTTCCCTCGATTGTCAATCCGAAGAGTATCTTGAAAATACTCCTTAACAGGGCGTGGGAAATGGCGTAGTACAATTTTTTCCTGGTCCGGGGATTCCTCTCCCCCGGGTGAACTTCCAACTCCGCCAGCCGGCGCGCTTCCCGGCGGACTTTATCTTCGATCAGATCAACCTGTTCCTCGATGGTAAGGCTGGAGGTATCCACCACCATGGCGCCGGGAGGCCTCAAGAGGGGGCTGTTTTCACGGCTTGAATCGATTTCATCCCGGCGCTGTATATTCTCCCTGATCTCGTCGATATCCTGTTCTATATTCATGGCGCGCAGCTGGGATTTCCTGCGGGCGGCACGGGTCTCCAGGTCGGCCACCAGAAATACCTTTACCTGGGCATAAGGAAAAACCACCGAACCGGTATCCCGGCCATCGGCCACTATCCCTCCCGCGGCGGCGATTTTCCTTTGCAGCCGGACCATGGCCCGGCGGACCCCGGCGTGCCGGCTGAGCGGGGAAACCGCCCGGGATACCTCCGGTCCCCGGATACCCTGCTCTATATCCCTGCCCTCCAGCAGGAATACCGTCCGGCCCTCAAGCGAGGATAAGCGCAGA
>JAFGPI010000238.1 GCA_016926065.1 Candidatus Krumholzibacteriota bacterium | reverse complement strand
CGGCCGGGGATCCCTCGGGGGGGGAATGTTCCGACCGCTCGAGGAACGCTGGGGGAAACGGCCGGCCTGGGTACCGGTTCCCCGGGGCCCGGGGAGGGGTGGCGGCCCTAATCCTCGTCCTGCTGATTTGCCTGACGCTGGCCGGGGGAATCGTATCCTCCAGCCGGGCCGGAGATTTGAGCGACCGGGAGATAGCGGATCACCTCTCCCAGGCAGAAGCGTTCTTCCGGGAGGCGCTGCAACGGGATAGTTCCGATCCGGAGGCGGCGCGAGATTTATATCAAAAGGCTTTGCTGCATTTCGAGCGCATAGTGAATCAGGGAGGGATCCGTAACGGGAAACTGTACTACAATATCGGCAATGTCTATTTCCGGCTGGGAGACCCGGGCCGGGCGATTCTGAATTACCGGCGGGCCTCTCTGTACATTCCCAACGACTCCAATCTGCGGCAGAATCTATCCTTCGCCCGGGATCGCCGCGAAAACCGGATAGAGAAAAAAGAGAGGGAGAAGGTGTTCAAAACCCTCTTTTTTCTGCATTATGATATACCGCTCCGGATACGGTTCCTGATCCTGTTGGTAACGTTCGCCCTGATTTGGATCTGCGCCGCCCTGAGGCTTTTGTTCCGGGGAGCCTGGCCGCGCGTTACCCTGGTGGTTTTCAGCGTCCTCACGGTGATTTTTCTCGCCTCGGTGGTGGTGGAAAGGATCGGCAACTCACGCCGACCGGCCGGAGTGGTGGTGGCCGACAGTATAACCGCGCGCAAGGGGGATGCGGAGACCTTTCAGCCCAGTTTTACCGAGCCGCTCAACTCCGGAGTGGAATTCAATGTGCTGGAAAAAAGATCCGATTGGTGGTACATAGAGCTGGAGGACGGTTCCCGGTGCTGGATACCTTCCCACAGTGGGGAACTGGTAATAGAATGATGGGGGGCCTCGATCCGCGGCGGGTTTGTATCCTCCGGGGGAGCTGTTGAAGGATCAATGAGCGTTATTATATTTACTTCCTGCCGGAAAGGAGAGCTCACGCATGAGAATAAGCACCCAATCCCTAAGCACTACCCTGATCCTGATAGGAATCGTTTGTTATTTTTCCGGAGTCGCGGTCGCGGAGTCTTCCGGGATTCCGGGAAAGGAGATCGAGAAACTGGTCGAATCCTTTCCCCTTACCGCTCAGCACCGGGCCTTGATGAACGCGGTAACCAACAACGACTTGCAGGATCTTGCCCTCAACCGGGATATATACGTAAAACACGATGATATCTTCAGTTTCACCCTCGATAACCCGGGTATCACCAATCAGAAAAGTAGCGGACGGTGCTGGTTGTTCGCCGGTTTTAACGTTTTACGTCCGGGAGTCATGAAAAAGTACAATCTGTCCGGATTTGAATTCTCGGAAAACCATCTATTTTTCTGGGATAAGCTGGAAAAGGCGAATATGTTCCTGGAGGCGGTGATCGAGACCCGCGACCGGAATATAGACGACCGGGAACTCCAGGCTTTGATAGATAATCCGGTTCCGGACGGGGGTTGGTGGAACTACTTTGTCGCCCTGGTCGATAAGTACGGGGTGGTGCCCCAGGAAGTCAGTCCGGAAACGAAGCATACCAGCGACACCCGGAAGATGAACGCGATCCTCAACCGGATGATGAGGCACGAGGCGGCCCGGCTGAGGGAATTGGCCTCCCGGGGAACCGGGGTGGACGAATTGCGGGAAATAAAATTTGAGACCCTCAAGGACGTTTACCGGATCCTGGCCCTGCACATGGGTGTGCCTCCGTCGCAGTTCACCTGGCGTTGCCGGAACAAGGATAAGGAAATCATAGAGGAGAATTTCACTCCACAATCCTTCTACCGGGAAGCGGTGGGCATAGATCTCACCGAATATGTCACCATCTTTGATTACCCGGTCCATGAGTACGATAAATTCTACCGGATAAATTTTTGCCGCGGCATGACCGGCCAGCCCGATATGGGATTTATCAACCTGCCGGTAAAGGACCTAAAGGAATACGCCTGCCGGGCCGTCAGGGACAATGAGCCGGTTTGGTTCGCCGCCGATATCGGGAAAGAAAATTACGCCGATAAGGGCGTGCTGGCGGTAGGCATGTACGATTACAACGCCCTGCTCGGGATAGAAAGAGAGTTGAGCAAGAAGGAGCTGTTGCAGTTCCGGGGGGGATCACCCAATCACGCCATGGTATTCACCGGGGTGGACGGCGATGAAAGCATTCCCCACAAGTGGCTGGTGGAGAACTCCTGGGGCAGCGAACGGGGAAATAAGGGTTTATGGACGATGTACGGAGATTGGTTCGACCGCTATGTATTCGGAGTGATCGTACACCGGAAGCATCTACCGAAAAGGGTGATAAAGCTGCTGGATACAGAGCCCCGCCTGCTTCCCGCCTGGGATCCGATGAGGGTCCCCTTCGAGCAATAGTGACGCCGGGCGGGAAGTGCCGATCACGGTCCGCGGCCGGGTTCCGTTTCTTATAAAAGAGGAGGGGAAAATGAAGCTGCTGGAGATGGTATTCCTGGTTTACCTGGCCTTGCCCGTGGCGGCCCTCTATGCCGCGGGCGAGGGCGCGGATCCGGATGGTGTCCCTCCGCTACCGGCGGGAAAAGGGGAGGTTCACGAAATTAAGCTCGATAAGCTCAGTATAACCGTTCTCTACAATAATATAACCGACAGGGAAGGTTTCGAGAGCGCCTGGGGATTCGCCTGCTTGATAGAGGGGACCGGGAAAACCATCCTCTTCGACACCGGAGGGGACGGCAAGGTGCTGCTGCGGAACATGGGAAAACTCGCCGTCGCTCCCTCGTCCGTGGAGTACGTGATGATCTCCCATGAGCATTGGGATCACGTGAACGGATTGGCCGCCTTCCTGGAGAAAAACAGCCGGGTGAAGGTGTTCTCGCCCGCCTCCTTTTCCAAGGCCTACAAGGAGCAGGTGGATGGTTCCGGAGCCGAGCGGGTGGAGGTGAAGGGCCCGCTGGAAATCTGCCCGGGGGTGTACTCCACCGGGGAAATGGGAAGCCGGATCGTGGAGCAATCGCTAGTGATCCGCACCGATGCGGGACCGCTGGTCATCACCGGCTGCGCTCATCCCGGCATAGTGGATATTGTCCGGCAAGCGGTTTCCCTGGTGGGGGGTAAGCCGCTGCTGGTTATGGGTGGTTTCCACCTGGGGGGGAAGAGCGAGGAAGACCTGGAGAAGATCGTCGCCGATTTCCGCGAGCTGGGAGTGGTATATGCCGGTCCCAGCCACTGTACCGGAGAGAAAGCGATAGAGTATTTCCGGGAAAAATTCCAGGACCACTTCCTGGACAGTGGAGGGGGAGAGGTTATCAACGCCGCCCGGCTGGGAAGATAGTGAGCCTATTAGGCCGATTTTTCCGCGGTCCGGTCGAATTTTTCGGTGTTTAGGGAAAACCATGCGAAAAGACTGTCCCTTTTGCTCTCCCCGCGATATACGGTTTGAAAACGAGCTGGCCTTTGCCATCTTCGACAGAAACCCGGTGCAGAAGGGACACATGTTGATCATTCCCCGCCGGCACTTCGCCGATTACTTCGAGGCGACGGCCGCGGAAGTGACGGCCTGCCACGAGCTCATCCGGCGGGCGCGGATCCAGCTGGATCCCGAGTATCACCCCGACGCCTATAATATCGGAATCAACATCGGCCGGG
>JAFGPI010000237.1 GCA_016926065.1 Candidatus Krumholzibacteriota bacterium | reverse complement strand
GATTGGTAGGCGCAGTCCGCCCCTTCAGGCTCCACCCCCACCAGTACCGGACGATTCTCCCGCGCGGGATGCTTAAAATGCCTGACGGCGGCCGCCGCCAGGCTTCCCACCCCGATCTGGACCGCCACCAGATCGATGTCGCCCTCTCTTTTTTCCCGGAACTGCCTGCCGCTTTCCAGAAAGATGGTGGCGTATCCTTCCACCACCCAGCGGGGAACCTCCCGGTAACCGGGCCAGGCGGTATCCTGAATGAGCCACTGGTCTTCACCGGCCAGCGAAGCGGCCACCGCTACCGTCTTATCGTAATCACCCTCCACCACCTGCAGCTCGGCTCCCTCCACCCTTATCGCCTCCCGGCGGGAAGGGGAGGTTCCCGAGGGGACCAGCACCCGGGCCGGCACCTTCAGCCAAGCGGCCACCCGGGCCACCGCCCGTCCGTGATTGCCGTCCGTGGCCGCGATCAATCCCCCCGGCAAGGCCCTCCCGGCCCGGCCGCGGAGTTCCTCCAGGGAATTCCAGTTTCCCATTGTATGTCCCAGTTTTTTCTCCAAGGCCCGGTAGACCGCCCAGGAGGCCCCCAGGATCTTGAAGGAAGGAAGTCCCAGCCGGAAGGATTCGTCCTTTACCCACACCGCCGCCACGCCCATCTCCCCGGCCGCGCGGGGGCACGACGCCTCGCGGTTCCGGGTGAGCGACCAAGACGTCCATCTCCCCGGCCGCGCGGGGGCACGACACCAGCGGACTGATCTTGTAGGAGGGAAGTTTTTGATGGTATTCCAGGGGAAGGGATCCCGCGCCATCCGCTTCGATAAACGGCTTAATCCCTTGGTTTATAATCAGCTCGTTCATCCCTGTCGGCCGGATCTGCGCAGGCTGAGTAACGGTCCGCCCTTACGGCACCGCCAGCGAGGAATCGGCGTACTGGATGTCGGCGACCTGCCTCAGCGCGTTGACGTACCGGTTCATTTCTTCCTGTTTTCTGGTTGTTTCAAGATAGTTCACGATATTCTCCCGGGCTTCCTCCAGGGGAATGGTACGCGGATCTTCGTGGGCCGTCACCTTGACGATATGATACCCGAACTGCGTCTCGAAAATTCCGCTCACGTCCCCCGGCTTCAGAGCGAAGGCCATATCCTCGAAGGGCTTGACCATCTGTCCCCGGGCGAAGAACCCCAGATCTCCCCCGTTGGCGCTGCTGGGACAATCGGAATTTTCCTCCGCCAGCTTGGCGAAATCTCCTCCGGCCAGAACGGCCAGGTGAATCTTTTCCAGTTTCTGTTTCTTCAGCTCCTTGGAAGCGTCGTCATCCTGGGGCTCGAACTTCAACAGGATATGGCTTGCCTGCACCCGCTCCGGCTGACGGAAACGATCCGCGTTGGCCTGATAGTATTCGCTCACTTCTTCCGGGGTCACTTTCGCCAAATGGGCCGTCTGCTTATCCATCAATTTTTCCAGCTTGATCAATTTCTCGATCCGGCTCAATAAATCCTTCTCGTTCATATTGCTCTCTCGCAGGCCCCTTTCGTACTCCTCGTCGGAAGGGTAGGCCATTTTTATTTCATTCAATTTCGCCTCCTTCTCCTCGGCCGTGACCGTCACTCCCTCCCTTTCGGCGGCCTTCGAGAGCAATCTCTGGTTGACCATGTTCCACACCGTCTGCTTTCGCATATTTACCTTCATCGATTCCAGTTGCTGAGGATCGACGCTACCCGCCATCTGTTGCATCATCATCCCCAATTCATGATCTAACTCGGCTTCGGTAATCTTCTCTCCGTTCACGGTGACAACCATTTGATCTCCTTCCAGCGCCTTTCCGGTGAGCGTTCGATCGGCAATTCTCTCATCAGCGGCCTGGTCGGATTCCCCCCCACCGCAACCGGCGGTAAATCCCATTAATACCATGGCAACCAGCAAAGTAAAAATCCGCGTTCTAAACATGACAGCTCTTTTCTACCTAAAGAAAAATCCTTGTCGCGCCTTTCCCGGGCACCTCCCGCCTTTTCCCCGGGTCAGCACATTTCATAACGCCTAATCTAACATCGATGGCAAAATAAGTCCAGCGAACAAAAAGCTCACGCAAATCCGGACGCGACCAAAACCGTTCCTCTCCCTCCTCCCGGAAAGAGAAGCTAAATCTTCCCAAATTATTACCGGTCCGCTCCAAAAAAACCGGGCGCTCCGCAGCGCCCGGTAATTTCACTAAAATTATTCGCCGCCGTGCGTCCGGAAAGGGGGTCCCTTTCCACCCGGCTCAAGCTTGCTCCCGGAGGGATTAAACCACACCCTGATCCAGCATGGCGTCGGCGACCTTCAGGAAAGCGGCGATATTGGCTCCATGCACGTAGTTGATGTATTCCCCGTCCTTGCCGTACTCGACGCACTGCTGGTGGATGTTCTTCATGATGTTATGCAGCTTTTCGTCCACTTCCTCCCGCGTCCAGCTGAGGCGGAGGCTGTTCTGCGACATCTCCAGTCCGCTGGTGGCCACTCCGCCGGCGTTGGCGGCCTTGCCCAGGCCGTAAAGGATCTTGCTGCCCAGGAACACCTCGATGGCATCCGGAGTGCTGGGCATGTTGGCTCCTTCGGAAACGCAGAAGCATCCGTTCTTGACCAGTGTTTTGGCGTCGTTCCCGTCGATTTCATTCTGGGTGGCCGAAGGAAGGGCCACGTCACACTTGACCTCCCAGGGCCTCTTACCTTCGTAGTATCTCACCTTGAATTCATCGGCGTATTTCTTGATACGGCCGCGCTTGACATTCTTGAGCTCCATCACGTAGGCCAGCTTTTCCTCGTCGATTCCATCCGGATCATGGATCGTCCCTCCGGAATCGGAAAGGGTAACCACCTTGGCGCCCAGGTGCTGGCATTTCTGGGTGGCGTACTGCGCCACGTTTCCAGAACCGGATACCGTGCAGACCTTGCCCTCCAGGGAATCGCCCTTGACCTTCAGCATTTCCTCGGCGAAATAAACCTGGCCGTAACCGGTGGCTTCGGGACGAATAAGGCTTCCGCCCCAGTTTCTACCTTTCCCGGTGAGGACGCCGGTAAACTCGTTACGCAGCCTCTTGTACTGGCCGAAAAGGAATCCGATTTCCCGGCCGCCCACGCCGATATCCCCGGCGGGCACATCGGTGTTGTGACCGATGTGACGGAAAAGCTCGCTCATGAACGACTGGCAGAAACGCATCACTTCGTTATCCGACTTGCCCTTGGGATCGAAATCGGAACCGCCCTTGCCGCCCCCCATGGGAAGGGTGGTGAGGGCGTTTTTAAATACCTGCTCGAAGGCCAGGAACTTCAGGACGCCGAGGTTTACGGTGGGATGGAAGCGGAGTCCGCCCTTGTAGGGACCGATGGCGCTGTTCATCTCGATACGAAAACCACGATTGACCTGCACCTCGCCTTTATCATCCAACCAAGGCACGCGGAACATTATCACCCGCTCCGGTTCCACGATCCTTTCCAGGATTTTAGCATTCTTGTACTTGGGATTTTTCTCGATAAAAGGTAGCAACGAATCCGCCACTTCCTGAACCGCCTGATGGAATTCAGGCTGATTTGGATCGCGGGCCTTAACCTTGGCCATGAATCCTGCGACATCAGCCATTTTGGCCTCCTTTTCCGGCTGAACACCTGCGCTTGCTCGTTCCATAAAAAGGCAACACGCAAAAAACAATGAATTTTACCCCTTCCACCGAGGTAAAAAAGGGACTTTTGAATATAGACTAAATCGCGATTTTGTCAAGGCTATTTTGTATCACCTCACCCCTTTCGCCTAACTGTAATTCATTCATATCATTATAGTTGCTTCACAGCCCCCCCGGCGGGCCGATTTTCTTCCGGGGCCTGAGGGGCCCCGCCCGGCGTCCTCGGTCCGGCCTGCCTGCAATTGAGTAACGTTTTATCTTAAAAATGCTTAACCCGTCGACGCGGGAGAGGAGGGGAATCTAGCGTCGTTTAAAAATATATGTTGAAAATCTCATTTTTTAAGATATAATACCAGCGTTAAATTGTATCGAATTTCGCCCAGAGACCATTAACAATAAGAGGTGATCAGATGATTATCGGTGTTCCCAAGGAAATCAAAAAGGACGAGTACCGCGTTGCCCTTCTTCCCGTAGGAGCTGAAACCCTGACTAAAATGGGACATAAGGTGCTGGTAGAAAAAGGAGCCGGAATGGGCAGCGGATTCTCCGATTCCGAATACCGTGCCGCCGGCGCCACCATCATTCCCTCCGCCAAGGTGGTTTTTAAACGCGCGGATATGATCATCAAGGTCAAGGAGCCACAGCCTTCGGAAATCAGGATGATTCGACCCGATCAGATAGTCTTCACCTACTTTCATTTCGCCGCCAGCCGTTCCCTTACCGAGGGTATGATCCGCACCGGTGCCATCTGCATCGCCTACGAAACGATGGTAGAAGCGGACGGCACCCTGCCCCTGCTCACTCCCATGAGCGAGGTGGCCGGGCGGATGGCCGTGCAGGAAGGCGCCAAATACCTGGAACGGCCCATGGAGGGACGGGGCATCCTGCTGGGCGGAGTTCCCGGGGTGATGCCGGCGAACGTAGTTATACTGGGCGGCGGCGTGGTAGGAACCAACGCGGCCAAGATGGCCGCCGGCCTGGGGGCCAACGTGACCATCCTGGATATCGATCTGGAACGGCTGCGTTATCTGAGCGACGTGCTTCCGGCCAATGTTACCTGCCTGATGTCCAATCCGGAGAATATCCGCAGCCAGATCGTGGAGGCCGATCTGCTGATCGGGGCCGTGCTGATCACGGGCGCCAAGGCCCCCCGCCTGGTGACCCGGAAAATGATCAAAACCATGAAACCCGGCTCGGTGATAGTGGACGTGGCGGTAGACCAGGGTGGATGCATCGAGACCATCAAGCCCACCACCCATTCAAAACCGACCTATATCATCAACGGCGTGGTGCATTACGCCGTCGCCAACATGCCCGGCGCGGTATCGCGGACATCCACCTTCGCGCTGACCAACGCCACCCTGCCCTACGCCATCGAAATCGCCGGCAAGGGATACCAGAAGGCCGCCTTGGAAAACGATACGATCTGGACCGGTATAAACATACTAAAGGGCAAGGTGACCGATCAGGCGGTGGCCAAAACCTTCCACATGAAATATATGCCGCTGGAGGATCTGATCTAGCACGCGCATGGTGAGTCGTGGCCAACCGGGCGGGGGCTTCCGGGCACCCGCCCGGCCGCGTATACAGCCCCGGGCGGAAGCGGATCGCCTATTTGAACTTGACGAGGGATACCCCTTCCCGGAGGAGAAGTTTTTTCTTGATATCCACACCCGCCCCGAAGCCGACCAGGCTTCCATCCGCTCCTATCACCCGGTGACAGGGTATGATTATGGAGATCGGATTTCTCCCGTTGGCCGCTCCCGCGGCCCGGGCCGCTCCCGGCTTGCCCAGGCGCCGGGCCTGCTCCCCGTAGGAAATCGTTTCCCCGTAGGGTATCCTTCTTAATTCCCGCCAGGCTGCTTTCTGAAAAGGAGTTCCGGAGGGGGCCAGGGGCAGATCGAACCTCCGCAAAGCACCTTTGAAATAAGCTTTCAATTGACCGGTCACCTCCCGGAAGGGCTTATCCGAAAGGATCCAACCGGGCGCGGGCGGGGGGCAATCTCCCCGCCCCCAGAAATGGAGATCGGTCAGCTCTCCGTCCCGGCCGGCCAGCAATAGTTTCCCCACCGGGCTTTCCACCATGGTGTAGTACTTTTCCTTCATCCGCTATCCTCTCCTTCCCCGTAGCGCCATTTAGTTCAAAAACGCCTCGGAGTCCTTCAACGAACCGTGCCTCTCGGTATAGGCCCGGGTAAGCTCCGCCCCGAACAGCATGATCATGGCCGCCCAATATATCCAGAGGAGAATTATGACCAGGGAGCCGGCCGCGCCGTAAAAGGAGGCCAGCATGGCCCTGCGCAGATACAGTCCGATCAGGCGATGACCGATCACGAATATAACCGCCGTTACCGCCGAACCAAAAAGCACATCCCTCCACCTAATATTCGCGTCCGGCATGATCTTGAACAGCAACACGAAAATGGCCGCAAAAACGAGAGGCGAGGTTATCATGGGAATATACGGAATCAGCTGGCCGGCCCCGGGAAAGGCGTTCAGGATATAACTTTCCGGTATGGCTTTGACCGCCTTTACGACCAAAGAGAGGTAGAGCCACAATCCCATTCCCAGGATTATCAAGAAGGCTAGAAAACGCCTCTTTATCAAACGCAACACGTCGTGTTTCACGCCCGGCTTGGCGTTGCTGTGATACTTCCAGATACTGTTCAGGGCCGATATCAAACGGTCAAAGAATCCGGTGGCGAAAACGAAAAGCAGCACGATCGAGGTTCCCCCGATGGCCAGGGTTCCGGTCACTCCGATATGGGTGTTTTTTATTACGCTCTGCACGGCCTGGGCGGCCTTTAATCCCACCGCCTCTTGAACCTGTAATACTATCTCCCCCTTCACCTTGTCGGCGCCGAAGATCAGGCTCATGGTTCCCACCAGTAATATAAGCAGGGGGGCCAGGGAAAGGATGGCGTGGTAGGCCAGGGCGGCGGCCTGGGCCGGGATATCGTCCCGGTACCAGTGCCGGCCGGCATCTCTGAACATCAATACGACCGATTTCGGATGCAGGGGATGCATCAAGCATAACTCCCGTCAGCGAATCCGCTCCGCGCGTCTTTCCGGGAACCAGGCCCGGTTTCGCGGACCGCCCGCGCGGATAGATCAAAGCACAAACGCATCAGGGAGCAATTATACATTTCCGTAAATGGATAGACAATTTTTTTTAGAATAATTTCTTCTGCCCGGCGGGAATTGATGCTATTATCTCCCCGCGTACCAACGCGCCCTTGGACCATAATCGAGGTTTATAAGCAAGGGACGGAACTCGAACTAAATTCCATCCCCAGGTGTTTTTTTCAGGAGGAATCCGGTGAAGTTACTAACCAGGATCTTTATTTTCTTTCTATTTTTCATTTCGGCCGGTTTGGCTTACGGCACCACCCTGGAGGAATATATCAAAAAGGCGGCCGAGGCAGGTAACGCGGGAGATCCCGCCCGAGCCGCCGAAATCATGGAAAAGGCGGTGGAGGAATATCCCGACAGCGCTTCCGCCCATGCTTACCTGGGACTGTTTTACGGAATACAGGCGGGGACCGCCCAGGACTTCATGGCGGCCGGGCAGTTCTGCAGCACATCCTTCACGGCTCTGGACAAAGCGGTATTGATCGATCCCGACAGTCCCTCCGCCCGGCTCTACCGGGGTCTGATGGGAGTCAACGTGCCCGTATTTCTGGGCAAACTCGAAGGAGGGATAATCGATCTGGAGTGCCTGATAGATCTGAGCCGCCGCTCCCCCGGTCTGGTCAGCGCGGAACACCTGCTGCAGGCGTACGATCTTCTCGGCACCGGCTACCAGAAAAACGAAGACATCATCAAGGCCTGCGGGGCCTGGGAGAAGATCAAGGAGCTTTCTCCCGGATCGGAAACAGCGCTCCAGGCCGAGGCCAAGATGAAAAAATATTGCGCCCCCGAGGTGCTGGAGAAGGCCCGGGCGCAGAAAAAGGAATCGAGCGTCCGGGAACCAACGGGAGATGCCGCCGGGATGCTGCGGAAAGGCAAAGCGGCCTTCCAGGCGGAAAACTACGATGAAGCGGAGAAACTCCTGAGAGAGGCCCTAAGGTCGGACTCGGAAAACGCGGAGATTAATAAATGGCTGGGATATACGATCGGCAGGCAGGGGGAAAAAGGATATGATAAACGGATCGCCGAGGATACCGATCTTCGTTCCGGATTGGTGTTCGAAGCCATGGGATATCTGGATAAGGCGGTCACCCACGCTCCGGATGATATCGAGCTGCGGCTAAACCGGGGACAGTGGGGAATCCTTTTCCCCTTCTTCGCCGGCAAGCTGGACCAGGGAATCGAGGACCTGGAGTACGTCCTGCGGAGCGACGCTTCCGATTCCGCTAAGGCCATGGCGCAATTCTATCTGGGCCTGGCGCATCAAAAAAAGGCCCTCACCTGCTGGATAAAGGTCGCCACCAAGCATTCCCAGTCGGAGGCGGCTGAACTCGTCTACCGGCAGATGCGGCCCGATATCAAGCATGTTGATCTCTCCGCCTATACCGCCCCCTTCCTCCTCATCGACTTCGTGCTGGGATTCCAGGATGAACTGCCTCCCCAGATAGGGATCTGGATCGAGGGCCCCGGGGGAGAATATATAAAGACCGTTTACGTCTCCGGATTCAGCGGGTACGTGGAGGATAAGCAGATCGTCCTCCCGGCTTGGGCGGAATCTTCCGAATTCCGGCATACCGACGGAGTAACCGGAGCCAGTATCGACATCGGGCATCACGTTTTCATCTGGGACATCACCGATCATTTGGGCAAGAAAGTGGAATCCGGCGATTACACCGTTAAAGTGGAGGTTTCGCACTGGCCGAGCATGAAGTATCAACTGGTGGCGGCCGATATAAATATCGGCAAGAAGAGAAGGAAAACGATAGTCGAGGAAGGGAAAATGATACCCTACCTGGAGGTCGAATATTTTCCCAAAAACGTGGAGAGCGTGAGGTAGCCACCGGCGGCGCAAAGCACCCCGGCCCGCCTGGATGCGACCGACCGGGGGCCGGGAACAAACCAGAGGTATTCATTTGGAAGAAAACAAAAAGACGGTCCCGGGAGAGAGAGCCGATAATCCGGACGGCACCGCTGCCGCCGCCGATTTCATCCGGGCCATTATCGAAGAGGATATCCGCAACCACAAAAATCAAGCCCGGGTTCACACCCGCTTCCCTCCCGAGCCGAACGGTTACCTGCATATCGGGCATGCCAAATCGATCTGCCTTAATTTCGGCATAGCCGCCCAGTATAAGGGGCTTTGTAACCTGAGATTCGACGACACCAATCCCAGCAAGGAGGACGTGGAATACGTGGAATCGATCATGGAAGACATCCGCTGGCTGGGTTTCGATTGGGAAGACCGGCTGTTCTACGCCTCCGACTATTTCGAGCGCCTGTACGATTACGCCCGGCAACTTATCCGGCAGGGGCAGGCTTACGTCTGCGACCTGAACGCGGAGGAGATCAAGGAATACCGGGGAACACTCACCTCCCCGGGAAGGGAAAGCCCCTTCCGGGAAAGAACGGTGGAGGAGAACCTGGACCTCTTCGCCCGCATGCGGGCCGGCGAGTTCGAGGACGGATCCCGGGTGCTGCGGGCCAAGATCGATATGGCCTCGGGAAACCTCAATATGCGAGATCCGGTTATCTACCGCATTCTCCGGGCCACGCACCACCGCACCGGAGATAAATGGTGCATCTATCCGATGTACGACTTCGCCCATGGCCTCTCCGATTCCCTGGAAGGCATCACCCATTCGATCTGCACGCTGGAATTCGAGGATCACCGGCCCCTCTACGACTGGTACCTGGAACAGCTGGGAGTCTTCCGTTCCCAGCAGATAGAATTCGCCCGGCTCAATCTCACCTACACCGTGATGAGCAAGCGCAAACTTCTGCAGCTGGTGGAGGAAGGCTACGTGAGCGGCTGGGATGATCCCTTGATGCCGACCGTTTCGGGCCTGCGCCGGCGCGGGTACACCCCGGAATCGATCAGGAATTTCTGCGGCCTCATCGGGGTGGCCAAGCGGGACAGCACCGTCTCCATAGACCTGCTCAATCACTGCCTGAGGGAGGATCTGAATAAACGGGGCCCCCGGGTAATGGCGGTGCTGGATCCTCTCAAGGTAGTGATCAGCAATTACCCGAAGGGAAAGAGCGAAGAGCTGGAGGCGCAGAACAATCCCGAGGACCCGACCATGGGATCCCGCAAGATTCCCTTCTCGCGGACCATCTACATCGAGAGGGACGATTTCCGCGAGGATCCCCCCCGTAAGTTCTTCCGCCTGGCCCCGGGACGCGAGGTGCGCCTGAAACACGCCTATTTCATAACCTGCGAAGAGGTGATAAGGGATGCCGGGAGCGGAGAGATCAGCGAACTCCACTGCGTCTACGATCCGGAGACCGGGGGAGGGGAAGCCCCGGACGGGAGAAAGGTCAAGGGCACCCTGCACTGGGT
>JAFGPI010000236.1 GCA_016926065.1 Candidatus Krumholzibacteriota bacterium | reverse complement strand
ATCCGGCAATGCGGCCGGCGGCACCTGCGGTTATTCCGCGGGGAGCCGGAGGAAGACCTCCCCCCGGCGGACCGGGAAAGAGATGAATCCGCCCCGGAGCGGGAACCTATCCCGGTGACCGGCTGAGCGCCCGCGGGAAGAGACACCGGCGGGAAGCAACACCCAGGGGCAGCGCCCACGGGAAGGGGACCCCGGCGGGCAAACCTCCGGGGGGGATGATCCAGACCGGTCCGATAATTCTTCTTGTCATATAAAAAGCTATTCCCTAGAATCGAGGTCGTCGATCAAGGCTGCAGGTATCGACCACCCTTTCCCTCCCCGCGAGGTGGAGCGAGGAAGAGTCGTGTTCATTCACCTTCAGGCCCCAAACAGAAGGAGGCTCCGATGGGCAAATGTATAACGGTATTCTTGGCGGTGATCCTGATCTCGTCCAGCGCCTGGGCGCAGATGGAAAAGGGTGACAAGGAGGTGCGGGCGAGCGGTATGATCTATACCGCCGAATCTTTCAGCATGATAACGCTGATGGGAGTATACGGAAAATTCATCGAAGAGAACATCCAGGTGGGCGCGGGTCCTTCCCTGTCCTACTTCAAGGTAGGCGATTACGACGATACCACCCTGGGGGCCGCCTTCTTCGGGCGCTACTACTTCACCCTGCAGGAAAAGCGCGTGCCCTATCTTTCCGGGGAATTATACCAGGCCGATTTCTCCCCCCCGGAGGGCACCGATTTCACCGACTATACCAGCTTGCAGCTGGGCGGAGGCCTTAAATATTTTCTCAATGAGTACGTGGCCTGGGACGTGTCCGCCAACCTGGGATTCAGATTCGGGGGAGGAGTATCTTTGATGATTGTCGGCGGTTTATCCGCCTTTTTCTAAATTCCGGTTTTTTAGATCCTGAAAACCGAGGAAAAACCATGTTTAAATTCAAATTGCTGGCCCTGGCGGCGGTAATCTTGATGGCGGTGGATCTTTCCGCTCAACCCAATCTGACATTCAAATACAATCAGCATATTATCTCCGAGGGGATATCGGCCCTGGAATTCGGCCCCGGGGGGCGGTACCTGGCCCTCGGGCTCCAGCGGGGAACGGTCTACCTGCTGGACGCCCAAACGGGAACCACCCTGTCCGTAATGCCGGCGCACCGGAGGGAAGTTTCCGCCCTGATTTTCGACCGGGAGGGAAAATACCTGATCTCCGGCTCCTTCGATAAAAAGGTGAAATGCTGGAACCTGGCGGAGGGAAAAATAGAGAGGGAATTCAAAGGATACGGAGGCAGGGTCCTGGCCCTGGCCCTCAGCCTGGACAACCAGACCCTGGCCGTGGGAGGAGAGAATAAAGAGATCATTCTCTACCACTTTCCCGCCGGAACGGAGAGGGGGCGGATCAAGGGACATAAAAAAGACGTGATATTCCTAGCTTTCAACCGGACCGGCGACCAGCTGCTTTCGGTGGGCAAGGATAACAAGATGATTTTCTGGGACCTGGACCGCCTGATACCGGACCGCAACATAGAAGTGGCGGTGCAGACCATGAAAAATTCCGGCTGCAGCGTCACCGCCGCCGCCTGCGGGGAGGACCGGCAGGTCATCGCCGTGGCCGTTCAGGAACGCGCCCTGGCCAAGGGGGGCCGGGACATGAAGTTCGAGCGTTCGGTAATCTTTTATGATTGGGAAAACGGCAGCCAATTGAAAGTGATCAGCGGCAACGAGAAGGATATGGATTTTATGGAACTGACCGCGCAGACCGTCTACCTGCTGACCGACAACTCCACCCTGCGGGAGAACCGCCTGGCCTTCTGGGACACCGAAAGCGGGATCGTGGATAAAAGCTTCACGGTGGGCGGGGAAATCACCGCCCTGGACATATCACCCGACGGCCGTTGGGTGGGGGCGGCCCATACCATCTCCAGCACCGGGCAGGAGAGCTTCGTCACCGTCTGGAGGGCCGGGGGACTGGGAGAGGGCGGTATCGAGGATGAGTTGTGGAAGCCCGATATCGTCAAAAAGACCATTACCGTCAGTAACGAGGAACCGCTTATCCGGGGGGGAAAGAGGAGAACCATCGCGGTCCTCCACTTTGACGCGGTGGACGTCGATTCGTCCCTCACCCGTTCCGCCGTGGACCTGCTGGAAAGCCGCCTGGCGGAAAGCCCGCGGGTGCGCCTGCTGGAACGAAAGCACATAGACAAGATCATCCAGGAATTGAACTTCCAGAAATCGGATCTGACCGAGTCTCAGGGAATCGAGATCGGAAAACTGGCCAACGCCGAGTTTATCTTGATCGGCAGCGTCAACAAGGTCGGCACCAGCCTGCATATAATCGCCAAGCTGGTTAGCGTCTCCAGCAGCGAAACGGCCGGTATCCGCGAGGTGGAATGCACCGCCGCTTCTCCCTCCGAGATATCCAACATGATCAAGGCACTGGCGCCCACCATCGCGGCCATGAAATGAGCGGGCGGGGATAGCGGTTCCCCCTTTGACAAAATGGATTTACCCGGCCTCTGCCGGCAATGCCGGCGGGGAATCATAATCGATTTTATTCATTCATAATCCTCCCCGCTGCAACTAT
>JAFGPI010000235.1 GCA_016926065.1 Candidatus Krumholzibacteriota bacterium | reverse complement strand
CCACTAGTTCCTTTCCGGTTCCGCTTTCTCCCGCGATAAGCACGGAACTGGGGATATCCGCCACCCGCCGGATCTGTTCCTTCAAGTTTTGCATCGCCCGGCTGGAACCGATGAGAGAGCCCCCCGTTCCCACATCCCGCCGCAGCGACTCCAATTCGGCTTCCAGCTTGACCCGTTCCAAAGCGTTCTCCACTTCCCTCACCACCCGCTCCATCGATTCGGTCTTGTCGATGAAACCGTGGGCCCCCAGTTTTATAGCCTTGACGCACCGGTCGTAATCTCCCGTTCCGGTATAGACGATCACCGGCATCCTTATTCCGCGCTCCCGCAGGGCACGTAGAACTCCAAAGCCGTCGATACCGGGCATCTCCAGGTCCAGGATCACGCAATCGACGGCTTCGGCGTTTATTATATCCAGGGCCTCTTGGCCCCCCGGAGCCACCAGAGTTTGGTATCCACCCACCCGCTTGAGATCGTAGGCATACTGCTCGGCCATGGCGGGAACATCGTCCACTACCAACACCAGTGTCATTTAAATTACCTCCCCCAGTTCGCCCAGCAAGTCCCTCGCCTCTACCCGCCCTCTTCCCCGGGCAGTTCCACCAGGAACCGGCTTCCCCGGCCTTCCTCGCTCTCCACCTCGATGCTCCCGCCCAGATCGATGACCAGCCTCTTGACTATGGAAAGGCCCAGTCCCACGCCGTCTTCCTTGGTAGTATAGAAATCGTCGAATATCTTCGCCCTCTCTTTCTCATTCATACCCGCGCCGGTATCGGAAACGTAGATTCCCACCCGGCTCGCTCCCTTCTCATCCCGGTGGATCCGGGTGGAAACGGTCACCTCCCCCCTCCCCCCGGCCAGGCTGTCCAAGGCGTTCTTGACCAGGTTCTCCAGCACCCGCCGCAGCGACAGGGGATCCCCCCGCACCACGGCCCCCTCCTCCAGATTCAACCGCAGGCTGGCCCCGCCGGCATCCCGCAAATCGCTCGCCACCCGCCGGATGATTTCGTCCACAGCGCAGGACCGGCTTTCGCCCCGGGGATACAAGCGGGCGTAGTTCGCGGCCAGATTTTCCAGGTAGGAGATACTCGAATCAATATTGCCCTGTCTTTCCCGGAATACTTCGGGCATCCTTTCCGGATCCTGACGGGCCAGCTCCGCCAGGTGCCGAAAGATGTTGCGGATAGGAGTAAGCCCGTTCTTGATATCGTGGTTCACCTGCCGGGCCAGTTCACCGCGGGCGGCGCGATGTTCGGCCTCCCGGATGCGGACCGCGCCGGCCCGCAGCCTCTCCGTCATGGCTCCCAGCAGGCGGGAGAGAGAACCGATTTCATCCCGGCGGTCAGTTTCAAAATCGATATCCAGACGCTCCAGGTCGATGCGCGAGGTTTTATCGGAGAGCTCGACCAGGGGCCGGCTGATCCGCGAGGCCAGCCAGCCCACCACGAAAAGGGCCAGGATTCCGGCCGCGGCCACCACGATCAAGAACCAACGATCGATACTACCCCGTAGCTCCTCCAGGGGGGCGAGGGGGTGGGTGACCCGAAACCGGGCCCGGGAATACTCCCCTCCCGGGGAGTCTATGTAGGGTACCTGCAACTCCCTCACGATGGCCCGGGACCGATCGGGACCGGCTTCTTCTCCCCTTCGCGGCGGACCGTTTCCCCCTGGAATTGAACCCTCCCGGGCATCCCTTTCCCCCGGCTCCGACCTAGATCCATCTCCCGCCGCGAGTGATCCTTCCTCGGCGGCGGTTAATACCCCTCCCGGATATACCAGGGACACCGAGAGCTCGGCTTCCCGGGCCAGGCGGGCCAGAAAGAGCTTTTCCACCTTCCTTCCGGCCACCAGGGTGTAACGGCGGCCGCCCATTTGGAAAGAATCGACCCGGGCCAGGGCCAGAAAAGGCGCGTCCGGGGCCCGGGCCCTTACCAGGGCCGTTCCCTCCGCGGTGGAAGCGAGCCAACGCGGCAGCTCTTTATCGATGCGATCGTATTCATTCCGGAAATGCCCGGAACTGATTATCCGCCCGGTTTCATCTTGAATCTGAAGCAGGGATAGTCCGGCCAGCCTCATGGCATTCCCCGCGTAATCGAGAAGATAGCGCCTTTCCTCCGGATCCCGATCGACCGTCGCCCGGCGAAAACGGTTATCGTCGACCACGGTCCGGCGCAGAATGCCGAGCGAGGAGGCGATGGTCTCGCTCTCCTGCCGGAGGTCTTCCTCGATCACTCTCACCAGGGACTCGACCCGGCGCTCATACTGGGCGGTGAGGCGCTTGGTCATCTCCAGCCGGATGAAGAAGGCCAGGACGATCATCGGTATTATCACCGCCAAAAGGAACAAGGCCATAAGCCGGGTCCGGAACGTCATAACCGCTCACCGCTCCTTCCCGGTCCCGGTCAGGAGGCGTATATTGCCGTACCAATCGACCGTTAATCCGGTCCTTTCCCGCTTGATGATTATCCGGCTGCGGGTGTTCACCAGGGGAATCAGGGCTGAGGGAAAATCGTCTTCCAGGTGGGAGAGCCATTGTGCCCGGTATATCAGTTTACGCGCCTCGTAGCAGGGATCGCCCGGCCTGCGGGGAAGGGAAATGATATAGCCAAAATCGTCTCCGTTACGCAGGCTTCGATCCAGGGCGGCGGCGTCCACTCCTTCGGCGACCAGTCCTCCCGGCAATCCGTTAAAGCGGGGGACGGACGCGCCCAGAGCCCCGGCTCCCGGGGAGAGGGACGGATCGGCCGCCCCCAGGGCTACGATCCGGTCGGCCAGGTCGCGGGCGATATTATCTTTTGCATCGTACAGAACGCGCCCCGCGCCGGCGGGTGAAGCCCCGGCCAGCAACAGGGGAGGCCAGTTGACCGCCGCCGATAAATCGCCGCACCCGTCCAGATTTTCCCACCAGAAAGGGGGCGAGGCACTTTCGGCTTCCCCCCTGACCGCGTCCCGGGCCAGCAGCTCGGTGAATTCAAGCGGAAGGAAATCAAACCGGTTATTCAACCTCAGCGCGGACACGCGGGAGGTCGACAGCATCACGTAGACCTTATCCCAGGGCAGAGGCAGGTTGATCAGCCGCGGCTGGCTGGAAGCGTATTCGACCACGGCCGGATCGGAGGTGACCATCATGTCGATCACTCCGTCCAGAAGATCCCGGACGTCCCGGCCGGCGGTTTCCACGAAGCGCAAAACCGGACCCGGTCCATCGAACGCCGGGTAAGCCCGGATATCCCCGCCGCCCATCCAGGTAAATTCCGGGGCGGACCTCTCCACCCGGTAGGGTCCGGAACCGAGGGGCCATTGATCGGCCGAGGCGGATTCGCCCGCCACCGCGAAGGCGGATGTGGAAAGCATGCGGGGAAAATCGAGGCAGGGCCGCCGGAAATAGACGCTGAGCATGAAATCGTCGCGGACGGTGACCGAATCTATACCCAGGCCGCGCAGCAGGGGAGCGTTCGACACCCTGTGCCAGCTCCGCCACGCGTCCCGGGCGGTCAACGGGGTGCCGTCCCAGAACCAAACATTTTCCAGCAGCTGGAAGGTCCAAAGGCGGCCGCCGTTTTCCCGGGTCCAGGACCCGGCCAGGCAGGGTTGCACCCCTCCCCGGCAATCGATGGTGACCAGGGTCTGGTATAATTGATTGAAGAGAAAGAGCTCGCTCCCGTTGCGCGCGTGGGGAGCGTGCCAGGGTTCCACGCGGTGGGGCAGGCCGATGGTAACGGTATCGGCCGCTTCACGCTCTCCGGCCAGAAGAATGCATTCCGGAGGAAATACCGGCGCCGGAGAGATCATCCGTTTCCCGCCGCAGCCTCCCAGGCAGAGAAAAACGATCAGGCCGGCCTTTATTAATAATACCTGTAAGCGCATGGTATGAAAGAGGTCACCGGATACCAGTTTTCCTGAAAATCAAGATAAAAGAAGGAGCAGAACCGCCTACTCCGAAACTACCACCGGCGCCGCCATTATCTTTTCCGCGGACACCGGTTTATCCCCGATATCATATCCCTGATATTATTTTACTGTCAAGACGATACCCGGAACCCGAACCCAGCAGGGGAGAAACCCCTCTTTTTTTAAAGCGCACCCCCATTCCAACGCCGTCCGTGGAACCGGCCGTTGCCTGCCCCGGCATGTTGAAGCTTCTCCTGATGGTAAAACGGGCGCCCGCGTAAAACGCGGACACCCGTTTAAAGGCCGGCAAGATAATCCAACCTTGCTATCCTAGTGATTGGAGGGCAGCTCCAGGCCGTATCCCTCTTTTTCACTGGTTCTTTTAAGCATGTATGCCAGGAAAATAGAAATTATTCCCAGGCCCACCAACATGAGAATAGGTATGGTGTAATTATATATCGGCATTTTGTGGGCCTCTCTGAGCAATCCCATTTCCTTGCCTATCTCCACGCTGGTCAGCCCCTGGGCCTCCAAGCCGGCCCGGATATTCTGAATCTCCTTTACCACCTCGGGATTCATCCAGTCGAGAACGGTGCCGATACCCTTGAAGAACAGTCCCAATCCCCAGTTCTGAATGGTGAACATGGCCGCGTAGGCGGTACCCAGCCGGTATTCGGGAACGATCTTGGCCACCGAGGGCCACATGGCCGCCGGGACCAGGGAGAAGGCGATGCCGAGTGAGAAGAGCCCGCAATATCCGAGGATGCGGCTATTCAATACCGAAAGGGTGATGTGGGCGAAGATCAGCAGGAAGGCCCCCAGCATCATGATCGAGGCGGCCTTGCCCTTGTTGTCCACCATCTTACCGAATATGGGAGTGAAAAGGATGGTACCCATCGGTATCAGGCTGGCCGCTTTCGGGCCGTTCACGATCCAGGCCGAAAAGGTCCCCCGGAAAATATATATGAAACCGATGAAGAGCAGGGACATGATCACCAGGGAGCTGGTTTTCGCGTTCTTGCTCTTGATATAAGAAGGGACCAGGGGGAAGCAGACGCCGAAGAGAAACAGGCCCAGATATATGGCAATGGTGCCGAACATGGGGCTGCCGAAGAGGTTTACCTGCGCCGCCGATTCCGGAAGGGCGTAGGAAAATCCGAACTTGTTGACCAGCAGGTCGGGGGCGTACTGCATGAAGGGAAACACGGCCGAATAAAAGGCCACGCAGAGAAAGGCGATCAACATAAATGATTTGTTTTGCACCAGCTTCAGCAGGTCGGAGAACTTGAACTGCTCGTCCTCGGATTCTTTCGCGGCGGCCATCTGGGCGTCTATCCTCACGTCGAAGATCAAATATATTATGTAACAGATAAAGCCGAAGGCGATCAGGGAGGCGGCGAAAGTGACGGCGGTGGGAGCGTTATTGTTGGCGATGTCCGGGCTGAGGGCGGTTCCCAGCGCCGAGCCCAGCCTGCCGATGCCCATATTGATGGCCATGGCCAGCGCCAGCTCGTACCCCTTGAACCATTTCACGATGGTCCGGGAGATCAAAACGCAGGTGGTTTCCAATCCCACTCCGAAAAAGATCCTGCCCACGATCATTATTCTCAATCGCGTCGCCGGGTCGCTGGAAAAAACATCGTTCGCCCCCAGGGCGTTGATAATTCCGCCTATAACGGCGACCGAACCGAAAACGAAAGCGGTCAGGCGGATTCCCCACTTATCGAGGACTATACCGCCCAGGATGATCATCCCAAAAATATTCGCTATGGTGGTCAATCCGATCAAGGTGCCGAACTGGCTCGAAGTGATGCCGAGCTGGCTCTCCATCAGGGGTTTCAGCCCGGAGTAGAAATCCTGGAACCAGTAGGTGGCGAACATCAGTATGCTGACCAGAACCAGAATGAACCACCGCATCAACGGTGAATCCCTCAAGGTGCTCTTAATGTTTTCCGTCATTTTTGCTCCTTTTCCTCCTGCTAAGCCGAATTCACCCAAAGTTACACAATGTACCTGAACAATGCGACTATTTTTTTCCGTAAATACAACATTTTTCATCCCCCTGACAACCCGCACGGTAGCAAATCCAAGTCCCTCTCAACAAGGGAATTTGTCGGGCCGGTGCTGCGTTTTCACCCACCCGCTCGGGGGAGGTGGAATCCGGCCTCCTTTCCCCCGGGGAGGGGAAATGATCCGGCCGCGGGTCCGGGGAAAAATCCCTCGGAATTTAATCAAGCCGGGGACGCTACTCAGCAACCGGGTATCTTTTCTACCCACTTTTCTCAAAAGAGAGACGTGCTATCTCAGCAACAGCATCTTTCTCGACCGGGTCTCCTTGCCGGCGGTCAGGCTGTAATAGTAGACCCCCGACTGAACCGGTTCCCCGCAGCCATTCATCCCCGCCCAGGTGAGCGACCTCGGTCCCGCCTCCTGGAATCCGTCCAGGAGCCGGCAGACCTCCCGCCCGGCGGAATCGTAGATGCGCAGGGTCACGCGGCATTTCTCCGGCAGGTAGTAGCTGATCGTGGTCGAAGGATTAAACGGATTCGGATAATTCTGGTGCAGGACGAATTCCGCCGCCGGAGGCGTGATCGGGTCGGTCCGGAAGAGGAAACGCTTTACTCCCCTCGATTCCACCTCGACCTGGTAGCTATAGGTCGAGCCGGGGGAGCAATCCCCGTCCCGGTAGCTGAAGGTCAGACCTTCCCGGGATATATTATCCTCCGGCAGGGGATAATAATCATTTCCCGGGAGGACCGCCCTATAGACGGTAAAACGGGTCCCCGGATCCAATTCGGAAAGGGTCCATTCGATAAACACCGCCTCATCGCGGCAGGAGGCGAAGAATCCTTGCAGGAGGGTGGCGGCGATATCTCCCTGGTGGGTGATCCGGTGGGCGTAGATATCGGGATCACCGAAAACGCGCTCATCGTACCAGGTAACTATGGCTCCCCCGGCATTATCGGTGACGGCCCGGGGATCGTACTGCGAGTTGGCCGCCAGGCACAATGCGATCCCGTTCTCGTCCCATTGCGCGATGCCCAGCGAATCGAGCTGCTGGGTATAAATATCCTTTCCCACTCCGGAGCGGAAATCTTCCCAGATGAGGATGGCGCTCTTGTCCGGTCCCGCCACCAGGGCTATCTCATCGCAGCTTTCCTCCGCCACGCAGACCGGCACTCCGTTGGCGGTCCACCGGGCCACCCCGGAGCCGTCCACCCGCTGCGCGTAACAATCGTAGTCGGAGTCCCGCTGATCGACCCAGGCCACGATGGCACCACCCTCGTTGTCGGAGCAAAGCCGCGGATAGGCCTGCCATATATCCGCTCCCGCATCCTCGGTCAGCTGCACTCCGTTGGCGGTCCAGAGCATGTTTCCGATGGAGTCCACCCGCTGGAT
>JAFGPI010000234.1 GCA_016926065.1 Candidatus Krumholzibacteriota bacterium | reverse complement strand
GAGGTTGCGCCTGGCCTCCTCCCAGGCGAACCGCGCCTGCACCACCGTAACCGTGTCGCTGTTGAAATCGACCTCCGCGGCCAGCACGTCCACGGTGCCCCCCTGCCCGAATTCGGCCCTTTTACTGGTCCGGGCCATTCTCTCCCGGGAAATCTCCAGCAGGTGCTTCGCGATTTCCAGGTTCTCGAAGGCCGCGGCGGCGCCGTAATAGGCATTGCCGACGGTGATTAAGGTCCTTTCTATCTGGTCGCGGGCTTCCAGTTCGCCCAGCCTTCCTGCGGACTGCAGAAGGCGGTAGCTGTAAATGTTTTCGAATCCGTCGAAAAGGGTGTAGGAAGCGCTCATTCTGGCGCCGGTGCCGGAGATATCACTGGCCGGCCCGGTGGGAGGATCTACTTCCTGGTAGGTTGCCGTACCGGTCAGATCGAGCCGCGGGAGCAGGTTCGCGTTTCCTATGTGAACATTGTTCTTCGCTATGCGGGCGCTGTTCCTGGCGACGGCGATCCGGGGATTTCGCTGGAGGGCCAGCGAAACCGCTTCCTCGAAGGTAAGCAGGGTGGCGGTCTTCGCGGTGCCGTCCGTTGCGCCGCCGGTTGGCACGGTGTTTTCCCCCGCGGGGGCGGTCTTCGCGGCGCCCGTTGCCACGGTGTCGGTTCCAGCGATGAAGGACGTCGCGCGGCCGGTTCCCGCCGTGCCTTTTGTCGCGCCGCCGGCCGTCGAGGTACCGGCCCTCGCGGTATCGATTCCCGCAGTGCCGGCCGCCAGCATCAGGACGCAGCCGAGGGTGAGTATCTTTTTCTTCATCATTTTAATCCTTCGTTCTCCGGACATCCGGAATCGCCCTGCCGCCGGGCGAAGATTTCCTCGCGCACGGCCGGCTCGACATCTTCCCTGCTCGGTTTCTCGCCTTTTATCAGCCATACCAGGAAAATCTTAAGATGGTTGAAGACCACCAGCATGGATGGCAGCATGATAAGGGTCAGGATGGTGCCGAAAAGCAATCCATAGGCGATGGAGATTGCCATGGGGGAGAGGAACTGGGCCTGGCGGCTCCGCTCGAAGACCAGGGGGCCCAGTCCCGCTATGGTGGTCAGGGAGGTCAGGAGAACGGGCCGAAAACGCGATATTCCTCCCTGGTAAAGGGCGTCCTCGAAAAGGGACCCCTCCTTGAGCAGGGAGTTGACCTTGCTCACCAGAACCAGCGAGTCGTTGACCACTATCCCCATTAGCGCGATGGCACCGAAAATGGAGAGCATGCTCACTATGTAACCCTGAATATAATGGCCCCACAGGACTCCCACCAGGCTGAAGGGAATCAGCAGGAACACTATAAAAGCCTGGCCGAAAGAGCGGAAGGTCACCGCGATTATGAGGAACATCATGATCAGGATGGCCGGCACGATCTTCTTCATGGCGTTGACCGTTTTCTGGTTCTCGTAGCTCTCTCCCTCGAACGAGTAACCGACATCGGGATGGCTCTCGATGATCAGGGGCATCACGTTGGCCTCGATATCGGCGAGGATCGCCGGAACGGCGGCCTTGGTGCCCGTCAAATCCGCCACCACGTTTATGACCCTCTGCCCGTCTATATGGTTGACGGTCATTACCCCGCGCTCGATCGATAGGTCGGCTATCTCACCCAGGGGGTAGGAGCCGCCCGTGGCGGTCCGGATATGCATTTCCTCCAGGTCGGCCAGTGAAGAGCGGTCCTTTAGATCGTACCGCACCCAGATCTTGACTTCATCGATCCCGCGGAGAATTCTCTGGGCCTGCCCCCCGAAAAAACCCATCCTCACCTGGTCGATCACTTCCGCCGTGGTCAGCCCCAGGGCGAACGCCTTCTCCTTGAGTTCGATCTTGACCTCCCGCAGGCCGGGGGGGTCGTCGTCGTTGACGTCCTTGAGCTGATCCATCTTCCGCAGCTCGGCCTTCAGCATCTCGGTGGCTCCCTGCAGGTCCCTGAGGTTGTTGCTTTTCAGCGCGACGGTAACGGGCATTCCCCAGCTCCGGTTTCCCGCGAAGCTCAATTGTTCCACTCCCTCGATCGGTCCCACTTCATTCCGGAAGGCGTTGGCCGCCTCGATATTGGCCCACTTCCGTATCTCGCTGCTGACCAGGGTGGCGTAGACGCTCCCCTGGTTGGTGCCCGGCCCCACGCGCCGGTAGACCGATTTAACCAGATCCTTTTGGTTGAACCGGGCGCGGTATCTTTCGTTCACCACCCATACCTTGCTCTCGATATAGTTGACCAGGCTGTCCGTGACCGCGGCCGGCGTGCCGGCGGGCATTTCCAGGCTTATCGCCACCGAGCGGCCTTCTATATAGGGGAAAAAGGTCGTCTTGAGAATGCCGCCCTTGATTCCGCCTATGGTGATGATGAAAATCGCCAACACCACCGCGATAGAAATGTGGGGGCTTCTTATCGATAGCCGGAGAATGGGCGCGTAACCCTTATCCCGCAACCAGGCGAGAATGCGGGTGGAATGGCGCTCCAGGGCGCTCTTTTTCCGGGCGCACAGGGCCTTGGAGTGGGCGATATGCGCGGGCAGGACGAAGGTCGCCTCCACCAGGGAGACCAAGAGGGTCAAAATGACCACGAAGGCCAGATCCCGCGCCCTGTCTCCCAGGCCGCCCTCCAGAAAGAAGAAAGTGAGAAATATTACCACCGTGGTCATTACCGAGGCGATCACCGAGGGTAGGACCTCGAGGGTGCCGTTGATCGCCGCCGTGATCGGTTTCGCCCCCCTCTCATGATGCTGATAGATGTTCTCCGCCACCACGATCCCGTCGTCCACCAGGATTCCCAGGATAAGAATCATCGCCATGAGCGAGATTACGTTGATGGTCAGTCCGTAGAAGGGAGCGACCATGAGCATCCCCGCGAAGGAAATGGGGATGCCGATGGCCACCCAGAAGGAGATGTTCAGGTTCAGCGAAAGGGAAAGGAGCAACACCACCAGGATTATCCCGATAATACCGTTGGTGACCAGTATATCTATGCGCTCTTTGATTATCTCCGCTCCGTCCCTGAAGATCGATGCCTCCACCTCGTCGTGTGCGGCGTTAAACTCCTTCACGTAATCCTTGACGGTGTTGGCGATGAAGAAAAGGTCCTCCTCGTTCGTATTATCGACCGAAACCCTCACCGAAAGCTTCCCGTTATAGTAGAGCCGGTCTGGATTTTCCGACCACCGGTCCCTCAGCGTCGCCACGTCGCTCAGGCGTACGACGGCACCGCTTTCATTCGACCGCAGCACGTGGTTGGCGAGTTCCTCGGCGTGGTATCCCTTCACGTCGGCCCGGATGAGGAGTTCCTCCTCCTTCCCCTTGATGGTGCCGCCGGTCGATTTGATATTGGCGGACTGGACGGCCGAAACGATTTCCCGGAAGGTCAGTCCGTACGCCCGCATGTCCTGTTCCCTCACGGCGATCTCGATCTCCTCGTCGGGAAATCCGGAGAGGGACACCTTGGAGATTCCCTCGATGGAGAGAAGGTCCCGCTCGATCTGGCGGCTGTACCATTTCAGTTTCTTCAGATCCACCTCTCCCCCCACCACCAGGTCTATGGCGAAGGTGCGCGGCTCCTGGCGGTAGGTCGTTATCCGTTCCATACCGGCGGGAAAAGAGCTGATCTGATTGACGGCGTCCTTGACGTCGTTGAGGACGATGTTGGCGTCCCACTTAGTGGGAACCTGGATGGTGATGGTACAAGAGTTCTCCCGCGAAACCGAGGTGACCCGCTCGATCCCGGAGACCCCCTTGAGGTTGTCCTCGATCTTGGTGACTATGCCTTCTTCTATCTCCTCGGGCGAGGCGCCCGGGTAGGAGGCTTGCACGATAATCATTCTACTGGGCATGGGGGGGAAGAAGGTGGTGTTGAGACTGGTAAATCCTATATAACCGAAAAGAAGCAGGGACACTATGATAACGTTGCCCAGCAGGGGATACTTTATGAAAGGAAGAATCGCGTTTCTCACTGTTGCTCGCTTTCTCGCGGATCCGGAATTGCACCCGAGGGTCCGGCTTGCCCGTTTAGGGATTGTTCTTCGATCTTTCCGCGCCGGTTCCGGGAGGGGGAGCGGCGGGGAGTTTCATCCCCGGCCTGGCCTCGTCGGGGGCTTCCACCACCACTATCGTTCCGTCGGCTAGTCCCTGGATAACGGCCTGGCCGTTTTCCACGGCGGCGACGTTGATATCGCTCAGTTCCAGAACGGAGTCGCTAACGGTCCATACTTGGCTCTCGCCCACCAGCGCCCCCACCGGAAGCCTGACCGCGTCCTCTATGGGATCGCTCTCTATGCGGGCCCTCATGTACAGGCCGTTCCTTAGACGGGAGTCCTTGGTGGTAATGTAAACCGCCACCGTCTGGGTGCTCCGGTCGATAAGTTCGTTTACCCGGCTCACCGTTCCCATGAATTCCCCCGGCAGGTCGTCGCAGGTCAGGATGGCGGCGAGTCCCACCGATAGGTGTTTGACCTCGTCCAGATCGGCGTATGCCTCCACCTCGTAAACGGAGGTGCTGACGAATTCACCCAGCTTCTGTCCCTGGCGCACGAGCGTGCCCGGATTGATGGACGAAGCGGTCACCACCCCGTCATAGGGGGCGCGGATGGTGTATTTGGCCAGGGTGGCCTCCATGCTCTGAATATTGTAGAACTGGCTGTAAACGTTGCGCGAAGCGATATAGTAGCGCTCTTTCTCACTTCCCGCTTCCGGCAGGGGAGGAAGCGGCTTGTTCAGGTCGAACCGTGCCAGATAGGAGCGCCAGGTTCCGGCGCTCTCCGGGAAATCGATCGAAAGATCGGGGAGCAGGAGGGTGAGTTGGTTGAGCAGCCCGCTCTTCTGCGCCAGCAGGTTGTTTCTGTACACGCTGTCGTCAATCCGGATCAGGGGCTCGCCCCGGGAGAAGCGGTTCCCCGGTTTGAACCTTTTTTCCGTGAAAAGTAGAACTCCTGAAACCTCCGCGTAAACCTCGACCTGGTCCAGGGCCCGCAGGGGGCCGGTCAGGTTTAGCTCGGTCCTCAAGCTGCCGGTTTTCACGGTCATGGTGCTTACCGTTTGCTGTTTCTGCGGGAGGGGTCTCCGGCCGACCGGTTTTCGCTGGTGGCTCAGTATGGAGCTGATAAAAAATCCGCTAATCAGGATAACCGCCGCGATAACCAAGGTGATGCTTCTTCTCATTTTTTTCCTTCTCCCCATCCTAGTGCCGTGAATATTCCATATTTTCCATTAATTAACAGCTTGGCTTTTATGTCGAAATATACACCTCAACGGTTACTTTGATAGTTAGTATTTGTAAAATTTTGTAACATTCCACCCGGGAACCGGAATGGCGTCACTGCGGGGGGAAGCTAAAAAAGGGTAAGGGGCGGTGCCTGCCGCTCCTCCGGGTTTCTTAAGATATTTCCTTGAACTGCGGCCGCGGGGCCCCGCAGATCTCGCATTTATCGGGCGCCTCGTCGTATACCGTGTTACCGCAGACGGCGCATACATAGACCTTTCTGTCCGGCAGATCGCCGCCGGCCTCTACGGCCTCCAAGGCGGCGCGGTAAAGGTTGTAATGGATCTCCTCCACCGCCAGGGCGTTCTGGAATGATATCTGGGCCTGCTTCTGGCCTTCTTCCCGCGCCTCGGAAACGTACGGCGGGTACATGCTCTTGAACTCGAAACCCTCGCCCTCGATGGCCGCAGCCAGGTTCTGGGCGGTACTCTGTATTCCTCCCAGGGCCCGCAGATGGGCGTGGGCATGAACGGTCTCCGCCTCCGCCGCGGCCCGGAATAGCCTGGCCACCTGGAGGAATCCATCCCTGTCCGCCTTCTGGGCGAAGGCGAGGTATTTCCGGTTGGCCTGGCTCTCGCCGGCGAAAGCCTCGGTAAGATTGTCTTTCGTGGACATAGCCTCTCCTTTATTAAGATAGCTTCAACCACAGCTGCCGTAGCAGGGAAGTGAATAATAAAACCGGGGGAGCACCAGCGCAAGGCATTTTAGCCCGTACCGGCCGGGGCGTAAAACGACCTGGACCGGCGGCCTGATCAATCTTATAATATCTCTTTCCCGCGCGGGGAAAAACGGATGAATAGACAACGCCTGAATACGATCACGATCTTGTCGGTGCCGCTGGTGATGGCGCTGGCCGTCGTCTCCTACTGCGGAGCCTTCATTCCCGGGACCTACGAAAGGGATTCGCTTTCCCTGGGAGTTCAGGGTAGGGGGCAGGACCTGGTGGATCTCTTCTTAGTAGTACCGGTCCTTATCCTTTCGCTGCTCTTCGCGCGGCGCCGAAGCCGGAAGGCTTTCCACCTATTCGGAGGAACCGTATTCTATGTCCTCTATTCCTTCATCATCTACAGCTTCGGGGTTCATTTCAACTATCTGGTTCTGCTTTACTGCGCCACCCTGGGCCTGTCCCTCTTCATCTTTATCCTGTTCATGATGGAAATGGGGGGGATGGAGGTGGAGGACTGGTACGGACCGGTGATTTCCCCCCGGCTCTACGGGATCTACCTGATCCTGGTGGCCCTCATCTTTTACGCGCTATGGCTGAAGAGCATCATCCCGGCTCTTTTCCACCATACCGTTCCCTCCGAGGCCGCCGGTTACGGCCTGCCGGTTAATCCCGTCCACGTGTTGGACCTGGCCCTGGCGCTGCCGGGATTGATGGTAACGGCCTTTGCCCTCATGCGAGAAAGGCGCCTGGGATACATTCTCACTCCCGTGGCCCTGGTGTTCATCGTCATCCTGGCCGTTGCCTTGAGTGGAATGGCACTGATGCTGAAAAGGGAGGGGATAAGCGAGGACCTGTCGGTGGCCGTGATCTTTATCGTCCTGGCAGTTCTAAGCTCCGTCCTCCTGGGCGGATTTCTCAGGAATGTCCAAGGGGATGAGAGGAAATAGAGGTGGAGTTTTCGCTTGTGGAATTTGACGATTGTATGTTCGAGCATTTGATTTTATGGGGGGAAAATGTACTAAGCGTAAAATTATCGATTTGAGTCCGCCGCGGAGAAGTGAAGGTGACAACGAGAGAGGAAGAATGAATGATTAAGAAGGATATAGCCGTTAAGCGAAAGAAGGGCCTGTACTACCTGGTGAAGGAGGATAATGGAATTCAACGTTTCAAGCCCTGGCTGGGAGATGCCTTCTCCTTCCTCTACGATCTTATCATGGAAAAATCAATATTCCCGAAGAAATTCGGTGGTGAAATGGCCAGGCATGTCGAGATCCTCAGGGGGGAACTGGGGAATATTCGAAATCGGCGGGTGCTTGAATTGGCGACGGGAAGCGGGGAAGCGGTCCGGTACCTGGACAACAGCAATCGGTACGCCGGTTTGGACATCAGTCCCGGGCTCCTGAAAATAGCGGCCGGAAAGTTTGCCGCCGCCGGATTTGAAGATCCGAGATTTTTCGTGGCCAGCGCGGACGATCTCCCTTTCGCGGATGATGTATTTGACGTCTGCCTCTGCCTGCTCTCCTTTAATTTTTTTCATGACGCCTCGGCCGTGGTGGAGGAGATAAAGCGCGTGCTCCGGCGCGGGGGGGAGTTTTTCTGCAGCGTGCCCGTGCCCGAGCGCAGGGAACGATCCAGCCCGATCCATGGCACTCTCTATTCGGAGGAGGAATTTGAATCGATGTTTCAAGCGGGGGGATTCGATTTCCAATCCCTCCCCGGGAGGAACGGCGCCCTGCTCTACTTCAAGGCGGTTGTAAAGTGAGGTTGGAACGGGAGGGGAGACATGGCTAAAGCGGGACCCTTTGAACTCTTCTGCGAAGAATACGACCGGTGGTTCGAAGCCCATCCCGCTCTCTACCGGCTGGAGCTTAAGGCCGTCGGCGGCTTGGTGCCCCGCGGGGGTAAAGGGCTGGAGGTCGGCGTCGGCACGGGCCGTTTCGCCGGGCCCTTGGGGATCAAAACCGGTGTCGAGCCGTCAGAGCGGATGGCCGCCCGGGCGCGCTCCCGGGGAGTGGAAGTGTATTCCGGAGTGGCCGAGGCTCTGCCTTTCACCGATGGCAAGTTTGATTACCTCTTGCTGGCGACCACCCTCTGCTTCGTGAACGACGTTCGAAAGGCGCTGTCCGAGGCCTATCGGGTGTTGAAGATTGGTGGAGCGGTCATCGTGGGCCTGATCGATAGAGACAGTGATATGGGCAAGGCTTATCGTCGCAGCAAAGAGCACAGCCGTTTTTACCGGTCGGCCCGGTTCCTCTCCTGCGCCGAGGTGACCGATCGCCTGCGGGAGGCCGGATTTCGGGATTTTGAGACCAGGCAGGTAATATTTTCCGGGGAGGATGGAGGGTCGGTAAAGAGAGGATGCGGTGAGGGATCTTTCGTGGTCACCCGGGGGCTGAAGCGGAAGGTCCGCACGCCGCGCGAGACGGCGGATGCGATCAGGGAGGAGATTCGCTCCCTTCCCGTTCAGAACACGCCCCACCTGCGGGGTGTGCGTAAAAAATATTCCCGCCTGCTCCGGGAGGAATCTTCAGCCTTTATTCTCGATTTGGCGCGGGAGATGATGGATAGCTTCATCCACCGCTGGATAGCCTTCGAGATCATCCGCTATCATCCCCCGGCACTGGGAGGGATCGGCGCGAAGGAGCTGAGGGAATTCGGGCAGTACCTATCCAGCTGGGGAGAGGTGGACACCTTCGCCGGCCTGTTGGCCGGACCCGCCTGGCGCCGGGGTCAGATTTCCGATGCGCTGATCCATAAGTGGGCCCGTTCCACAGACCGCTGGAGACGCCGGGCGGCGTTGGTGAGCACCGTTCCCCTGAACCGACGGGCCGCCGGGGGGAAGGGGGATGCCGTCCGCACCCTGGAGGTCTGCCGGCTCCTGGTATCCGACCGGGACGACATGGTGGTCAAGGCGCTGTCCTGGGCGCTCCGGGACTTGATCGTTCATGACCGGCGGGCGGTCGAGCGGTTTCTCCGGGAGCATGAACGCGGCCTGGCCGGGCGCGTCAAGCGGGAGGTCCGCAGCAAGTTGGCCACGGGACTGAAAAATCCGAAAAAAGGAGCGTAGAACCAGGATCCTCCGTCAGGCTCCGGTGCCGCACCGCCGGCCACCGGTTTCGGGATGAGTGAGGCAATTTTCCAGGATAGGGTGACCAGGGATAGGAGTTGCCCGCGGCGAGATGCGGTGGCTCTCCCCCGGCCGGAGTCGCCAATTCCCAATTCACCTCCGTTATTGCCGCTTTCGAATACCTGATAGCATAGCTGGAAACGGTTCCGTATGAGGTATCATCCCCGGCCGCCTCCTATAAACGTGGATCAAAACCTCATGTTCTCCCGCCGCATGGCTTTCGATCCAGATTGGCATATTAATTCTGCGTGATTTTCGTTTACACTATCCCTGAATATTCCAACGATTTCACCCGCGGGAGGTGCGGCATGAATGGCACGCTGATAGATTTATTGGAAAGACGTTCCCCTTCGCGCGCGATAGCGGAGGATAAATTGGGTAGAACCGACATTGAGAAGCTCATGCACGCGGCGCAGCTCTCGGCGTCCTGCTATAACAATCAATCCTGGCGTTTCCTGCTTTTGACCGAAGAAGCCGCATTGGAGAAGGGGCGAAAAGCCCTATCCGGCGGCAACAGCTGGGCCAAAAAGGCGCCGCTGTTGATATTTGGATTTTCCGATCCCGATCTGGATTGCCGGCTGCCCGACGGCCGGGATTACTATCTGTTCGATCTGGGGATGGCGGTGCAGCTGATCCTGCTCCAGGCGACGGAATTGGATCTCATCGCCCGGCCGATGGCCGGATATTCTCCCTCCACCGTCAAGCGGGAATTCAATATTCCCGATGAGTACGAGGTATACGTAGCCATCGCCGTCGGTCACAAGGGGGATATCGAGGAGCTGGACGAAAGGCTGCGGGTGCTGTCCCGCGGCGACAGGCAGAGGAATCCCCTGCACAAGAACTTCTACTATAACGCCTATTAGTAAATAACGATCCGTCCCCGGGCGCTACTGCTGCCTGCGGTCCTCCCGGCTTTCCCGCCTATCTTCGCGCAATTCGCGTCGATCTTCGCGGGTCTCGGCGGCGTTCTGTTTCATCTCCAGTTCGGCCATCTCCGCCAGTTCCCGGAGCATGCGCGACCTGCTCTCCAGGGCG
>JAFGPI010000032.1 GCA_016926065.1 Candidatus Krumholzibacteriota bacterium | reverse complement strand
ATAGACCCGCTGGCCGGCAGCTACTTCATAGAGGCCAAGACCAGGGAGATGGAACAGAGGGCCGAGGAGTACTTTCGGAAAATCGACGAGCTGGGGGGAGTGGTCAAAGCGATAGAGAAGGGATTTTTCCAGAAAGAGATCGGCCGGGCGGCCTACGAATATCAGAGGGCGGTGGAAGAGAAAAAGAAAATAATCGTGGGCGTCAATTGCCTGGGGCTGGAAGGCGAACAAATCGACATTACCCTGCTGAAGATAGATCCCACGGTGGAAAAGGATCAGTGTAACAGCGTCCGCCGGCTGAGGGAGGAAAGGGATAACGACAAGGTCTCCCGGGAACTGGAGAGATTGGGGGAGACCGCCCGGGGAACCGACAACCTGCTGCCGGTGATACTGGATTGCGCGCGTTGCTACTGCACCGAAGGGGAGATCATCGCGAAGCTGAAAACGGTTTTTGGCGAGTACCAGGAACCGATATTTATCTAAGCGGAAAAAAGAGCAGACCGAGCGGAGGAGGATAAGGATATGGCGAAGAAGATAAGAGTGCTGGTGGCCAAACCGGGACTGGACGGGCACGACCGGGGGGCCAAGGTGGTGGCCAACGCCCTGAAGGACGCGGGCATGGAGATAATCTATACCGGCCTGCACCAAACCCCCGAGATGATAGCCGAGTCGGCGGTGCAGGAAGATGTGGACGTGGTCGGGCTGAGCATCCTGTCCGGAGCCCACATGACCATGTTCCCGCGCATCATCGAGCTTCTCCAGGAAAAGGAAGCCGGCCACATCATGGTGTTCGGGGGGGGGATAATTCCGGCCGAGGACGTGGAGAAGCTTCTTAAAATGGGAGTGGCGCGCATATTCGGTCCGGGCACCGATACCCATGATATCATCGATTTCATCAAGGAAAAATTTGCGGATGAATAGCTCGAGTCTTATCGTAAAATAATAATTTTCCCGGTTCCGCGTTCCGCGAGAAGGAAGCGGAGAAGGACGGTGAGAATAACCAGCTGGAGTAAGCGGTGGGGGGAGGCGGGGAAACCAAGGCATCATGCCAGGAGTCCTGAAAGTAACCAGAAAGAGGAGGTTTTAATGAGCGAGATAGTAATCGCCGGAGCGGTGCGGACGGCCATGGGAAAATTCCAGGGCGCGATATCAACCGTGCGGGCGACCGCGCTGGGCGCCTCGGTGGTGAAGGAGGCCGTGCGGAGGGCGGGAATAGAGCCCGGCCAGGTTACCGAGGTCATAATGGGGAACGTCATCGGTGCCGGATTGGGACAAAATCCGGCCCGCCAGGCCGCCTTGGGCGGAGGGCTGGATTATGCCGTATCGGCCATGACGGTGAACAAGGTGTGCGGTTCGGGATTGAAGGCCGTGGTGCTGGGCGCCCAGGCCATCAAGCTGGGCGACGAGGAGATAGTGGTCGCCGGCGGCATGGAGAATATGAGCGACGCACCCTATATCCTGCGCCAGGCCCGGACCGGATACCGCCTGGGAGACGGTACCATCGTCGATACCATGATATATGACGGCCTGTGGGACGCCTATAACGATTTTCACATGGGAAACACCGGTGAGATTACCGCGGAGCGATATCACGTGTCCCGGGAAGAGATGGACGAGTACGCTTACCACAGTCATCGCAAGGCCGCCGAGGCCATAGCGGAGGGCAAGTTCAAGGAAGAAATAGTGCCGCTGGAGATCCCCCAGCGGAAAGGCGATCCGGTCATCTTCGAAACCGACGAGGGCCCGCGGGCCGACGCCAGCCTCAAATCGATGGCCAAATTGCGCCCGGTGTTCAAGAAGGACGGCGTGATAACGGCCGGTAACGCCTCGCAGATCAGCGATGGAGCCGCCGCCCTGGTGCTGATGACCGATGACAAGGCCAAGGAATTGAGAGTGACCCCCCTGGCCCGGATCACCGGATACGCCACCGGGGGATTGATACCGGAACTGGTAATGATGGCCCCCACCGTGGCGGTTCCCAAATTACTGAAAAAAACCGTCATGAAGATAGATGATTTCGATCTGATCGAACTCAACGAAGCCTTCGCCGTGCAACCCTGCGCGGTGATGAAGGAATTGAAGATGAATCCCGAAAAGGTGAATATCCACGGCGGGGCGGTGGCCCTGGGCCATCCCATCGGATGCTCGGGAACCAGGATCCTGGTCACTCTGCTCCATTCCCTGAAGGAGACCGGCGGCAGCACCGGCCTGGCCACCCTCTGTCTGGGCGGAGGCAACGCCGTGGCCCTGAGCGTGGAGATGCTCTAGGATTCTCCGGGGAGAGTCTCCGAGCTCGAATTTGAAGAAATAGATACAACCGGGGATAAAATCCCGGGAAATAGTAATAAAAAGCCAGGAAGGAGTGGTTATGGCCATAAAGAAGGTCGCCGTGATCGGCGCCGGAACCATGGGGAACGGGATCGCCCAGGTTTTCGCCCACAGCGGATATTCCGTCACCATGATCGATATCAAACAGGAGTTCGTGGACAGGGGGATGCAGGCGATAGATAAGAGCCTTTCCCGGCTGGTCAAGAAAGAAAAGCTCGCTGAATCGGAAAAAACCGAAATCCTGGGAAGAATATCCGGCTCCACCAAGCTGGCCGACGCCCAGGACGCCGGACTGGTGGTGGAGGCGGTATTCGAGGATTTCGATACCAAGGTCAAGATTTTCCGGGAACTGGATAAAGTCTGCCCCGCGGAGACGATCCTCGCCAGCAACACCTCATCCATATCGATTACCGCCCTGGGGGCGACTACCTCTCGGGCCAACCGGTTCATCGGAATGCATTTCATGAATCCGGTGCCGGTGATGAAGCTGGTGGAAATCATCCGGGGGCTGGCCACCGATGATGAAACCACCGCGGTGATCCGGGAACTGAGCGAGAAACTCTCCAAGACCCCCGTGGAGGTCAACGACTATCCCGGCTTCGTCTCCAACCGGGTGCTCATGCCCATGATCAACGAAGCCTGCTACTGCCTAATGGAGGGAGTGGCCACGGCGGAGGCCATAGACGAGGTCATGAAGCTGGGGATGGCCCATCCCATGGGACCGTTGACCCTGGCCGACCTGATCGGGCTGGACATCTGCCTGAATATCCTGCGGGTCCTGCAGGAAGGTTTGGGAGATCCCAAGTACCGTCCCTGCCCCCTGTTGATCAAAAAGGTGGAAGCGGGATATCTGGGGCGGAAAACCGGCAAGGGATTCTACGATTACGTCTAGCCCAAGCTTTGTTTCGGATAGGTTTTGCCAAGGACTTCCGGGATTGCCTCTGGCTGAGCTTTTTCGAATTCGTTTTGCCGGTGAATTCCGGGATTGCGTCCAGCCGAGCTTTGTTTCGGATAAGTTTGGACAAGGACTTCCCCGGCTTTATCTAGTCTCGGTCATAGATTACTTGCCTGGGTCTTCCACGACTTCCTGCGCCCGGGAATGGAGTGGTTTACGGGAGGAAAAATAAAAGAATGAAAGGCTCGTTTCTGAAATGGACGGGGAGAGTGCTCGGTACGCTCCTGATCATCCTTATCTTACTCGTTGTTGTTGGGATTCTATTCGCTCCAAATTATACGAAAATTATGAATCCTGCTGGGTATCCGGTAAACGATATGAAATACCTGACCCTGGATGACCGTACTAAGATTTGGATCAGCGTATGGCTGCCTGAAGAGCTCCAGCCGGGAGAGACCGTTCCCACCGTGATCGAAACCTCCCGTTATGGAGCGGTATGGGAACCCGGGTGGCTCTATAAGGTGATGCAGATGTATCGATTGCAGCCTGATATTAATTACGGATCAGCCGCACAATTCATAACGAACGGATACGCCTTTGTCCGGATTCAATCGCCCGGTTCCTGTCAATCAACCGGTCCTCGGGTGACCGAATATCCTCCCCATGAAATCGATGCCATGAAATTGGCTATTGATTGGATAACCCGGCAGCCATGGTCAAACAGGCGTGTCGGTGCCCAGGGCGGTTCTTATTCCGGTACTACTGCTGAGGTATGCTGTGCCACCATGCATCCTGCTCTCAAAGCAGTGCATGCAGTAGCACCGGATTTCGATCCCTATACCGTAGTCCGTCCAGGAGGATTGGGATCGACGGAGTTCATCCATACCTGGACCCGAATGATCCGTTTTATGGACGAGGATGATGTAATATCTCTGCTTGCTCTGTTCGAAGGGCCAGAGACGTTCTCGTTCTGGAAGAAGCTGTTATACAAGTCACTGTTCAAAGGATTGAAGAGGCCGAAAAAGGAAGATATGGCCGTTTTTCGGCAGGCGATCAATGAGCATCGCGGTAATCAGCTGCTTTACAAATATCTCGAGGAGATAGAGTACAAGGATCAGACAATGCCCGGATTCGGATACTCGATCGAAGACATAGCCATGTACAATTACAAGGAGAGCATCGAAGCGGCGCAAGTGAATACTTATACCAGGGCGGGATGGCTAGATGCCGAGGTGGCGAAGTCGATTCTTCAGAAATATCTTACGTTCAATACACCCCAGAAGCTGGTTATCGGTCCCACGGGACATCGGATTGAAAATATCGTAGACCTATACGGAGAAGAGGGGAGTGAGCCGAGCTTTTCGACCGCGCCGGATGAGATATGCGAAGACATGATCGATTATTTTGATCGTTATGTAAAAGAAGACGTGGAGCAGAAGGAGAAGAGACAAGTACTGTACTTCACATACGGGATAAACGAGTGGAAGCTAACGACCACCTGGCCTCCTGAGGGGATCACGAATGCAATATGGTATTTTTCGCACGAAAAAGGTCTGGTGAAGGAAATACCAAAAAGCATGGAAGGAAACGATCGATATACGGTGGATTTCACTGCAACGACCGGTGAGAAAAATCGGTGGATGGCCCAAATGGGTATGGATGTTCTCTATGGAGGTCGCAGCGAGGAGGATAAGAAGCTTTTGGTTTACACCTCGGAGCCTCTCGAGAACGATCTCGAGATCACCGGCAGCCCGACCGTTTACCTGTATATATCATCCGATCATGAGGATGGTGCGTTTCATGTATATCTGGAGGATGTATCGCCGTCAGGACGGGTGACATACCTTACCGAGGGATTACTTCGGGCCATTCATAGAAAGAAAAAGGATCCCTCTAAAGCTCCCTTTGTACCGTTGGGGATCTACCATACCTTCAGAAAGGGGGACTCCGAGCCATTGGTGCCGGGAGAGGTGACCGAAATCGGATTCACCCTCCTTCCGATCTCCGTTGTGGTAAGGGAAGGGCATTCAATACGCGTAGCCATTGCCGGTCATGATATGTCCATGAAAGATCGCTGTCCTCGGGAAGGAGTGCCTGAAATCACTCTCGAGAGAAATGCTGAGTATCCATCCCGCATCACCGTACCGGTAATGAAAAATGATGTCCCCCGAATTGGCGGCAGCTGATACTATCCAAATATGGCACAATGACTGCCGCAATCATTCATCGCGTTCATAGTTTAGGGGAGCGGAATGCTACTTTTCTTCCAGTTCGATCAAGACGCTTCCGGTCGACTTCGGATGAAGGAAGGCCACCAGGTGTCCCTCCGCCCCGGGGCGCGGCTGTTGATCGATCAGTTTTATACCTTCCCCGGAAAGCTCGTCCATCACCCTTTGAATACCTTCCACTTCGAATGACAAATGATGGATACCCGGTCCGCGCTTCTCCACGAATTTGGAAATAGCGCTGTCGGCGGTGATGCCCTGGAGAAGTTCGATGCGGGTGTTTCCGGTGGAGAAGAAGGCTATCTTTAGTCCCCGCTCGGGGAGCTCCTGGTCGCGCTCCCACCGGAAACCGAGCCGGTCACGGAACAGCTCCTTAGCCTCTTCCAGGTCGGTTACGGCGATTCCGATGTGGTTCAATTCTTTGAGACGGTCGGGCATGGTGTATCCTCTCTGTTAATGGCTCCGGGATAACCGGTCCCGGGGAAGGCCATGATTTTTTAAAAATCCGCTCCAGCTTACAGGGTAGTGCCGGGATCATAGCGGCCGAACACTTTCTCCAAGGCGGAGGATATCTCACCCAGGGTGCAGTCTCCCTTGACCGCGTCGATAATTACCGGCAGCAGGTTGTCCGTCCCCCGGGCGGTTTTTTCCAGCGCGGATAGCAGCCGTTCCACCTTCCCGTTGTCCCGCTGCGACCTTAGCCGGGCGAGTTTTTTCCGGTAGTGCCTTTCGATCTCCGGATCGACGGAAAAAGTGGCCGGTTTGATGGTGTCGCTGCCCTGGTACTTGTTCACGCCCACCACCACTATTTCACCATTTTCCACCCCGGTTTGGTAGGCATAGGCGCTTCTTTCGATCTCTTTCTGCGGAAAGCGGGATTCAATCGCCTTGGTCATCCCGCCCATCTCTTCCAGCCGGGCCAGCAAGGCCAAGGTCCGCGCCTCTATCTCATCGGTCATATTTTCGACGAAATAGCTGCCCCCCAAGGGATCTATGGTCTCGCAGGCGCCCGATTCCTCGGCGATGAGCTGCTGGGTGCGCAGGGCGGTGAGGACGGCCTCCTCGGAGGGAAGGTTGAGGGCTTCATCCTTGGAGTTGGTGTGGAGTGACTGGGTTCCTCCCAGAACGGCGGCCAGCGCCTGCATGGCCACCCGCACCACGTTGTTTTCCATTTGCTGCGCGGTGAGGGAGCAACCGGCCGTTTGCGTGTGAAAACGGAGCAGGCAGGATTTTTCCCGGCGGGCCCCGAAACGCTCTTTCATTATCCGCGCGTAGATCCTCCGGGCCGCCCGGAACTTGGCTACTTCCTCGAAGATATTATTATGCACGCAGAAGAAAAAAGAGAGCCGGGGGGCGAAGTCGTCCACGTCCATCCCCACCCGGATGGCGGCCTGGATGTACTCAATGGCGTCGGCGAGGGTGAAGGCGATTTCCTGCACGGCGGTGGAACCGGCCTCGCGTATATGATAGCCGCTGATACTGATGGTGTTCCAGCGGGGTAGATTTTCCCTGCACCAGGCGAAGATATCGGTGATTATTCTCATGGAGGGGGCGGGCGGGTAGATGTACGTTCCCCGGGCGTAATACTCCTTGAGGATATCGTTCTGGATGGTGCCGGCAAGCTGATCGAGGGAAACGCCGTTTTCCTCGGCCAGGGAGACGTACATGGCCAGCAGGATGGCGGCGGTGGCGTTTATGGTCATCGAGGTGCTCACCTTTTGAAGGGGGATATCCTTGAGAAGAGTTCTTAAGTCATCCAGCGAATCTATTGCTACGCCGACTCTTCCAACTTCACCCACAGCCATGGGATGATCCGAATCGTAGCCCATCTGGGTGGGCAGGTCGAAGGCCACCGAAAGCCCGGTCTGCCCGCGTTCCAGGAGATAGCGGAAGCGTTTATTGGTTTCCTCGGCCGAGCCGAAGCCGGCGTATTGCCTCATGGTCCAGAATTTACCCCGGTACATGGTGGGATAGACCCCCCGGGTATAGGGGAAGGAGCCCGGCAATCCCAACCTGGCTTCGCTGGTCTCTTCCGGCGCGTGGACGCAGGTATAGACCGGATCGATGTCGATGCCGGAAGTGGTGCTGAACCTCTCCCTGCGTTCTCCTCTTTTTTCCTTGAAGGGGGCGTATACCTTTTCCTTCCACAGGTCGAGAGATTTACGCCGGGTATCTTGGTCGGTCATACTAACCTCTCATCGGCTAGAGGGGGATGTTTCCATGTTTTTTCGGCGGAAGTTGCTGCCTTTTGTTCATCAGGTTTTCCAGGGCGATGATCAGCATGGGCCGGGTGTTTTCGGGTTTGATCACGTCGTCCAGATATCCGAGACCGGCCGCGATGTAAGGATTTTCAAAGGTATCGGCGTATTGCTCGATCTTCTTTTTCCTTTCCGCGTCGGGATCGGAGGAAGCGGCGATCTCCTTCCGGTAGAGGATATTGGCGGCTCCCTCGGCTCCCATCACGGCCAGCTCCGCCGTGGGCCAGGCGATATTGTAATCGGACCGGATGTGCTTGCTGGACATCACGCAATAGGCCCCGCCGTAGGCTTTTCGGGTAATCACCGTCATTTTGGGCACGGTCGCCTCGCAATAGGCATAGATCAGTTTCGCTCCGTGTTTGATGATCCCGTTCCATTCCTGGTCGGTGCCGGGCAGGAATCCGGGAACGTCCTCGAAAGTAAGTAATGGAATATTAAAAGCGTCGCAGAAGCGGACGAAACGGGCCGCCTTGATGGAACTTCCGATATCCAGCACTCCGGCCAGATGCTTCGGTTGATTGGCTACTATTCCAACCACGTGGCCGTTCAGCCGGGAGTATCCGACCACGATATTCGGGTGGTAGAACGGTTGGATTTCGAAAAACTCTCCGTCATCGACGACGAGGTGTATGATGTCCTTTATGTCGTAAGGCGCCCGGGAATCATCCGGCACTATATCGTTGAGAGCGGGCTCCCGGCGGTTGGGATCATCGGCGGGCGCGAAATAGGGAGGGTCCTCCAGGTTGTTCTGGGGAATGTAGGATAGGAGGATTTTGATCGATTCCAGGCATTCTTCGTCATCCTTGGATATGAAATGGGCCACTCCGCTCTTGGAGTTGTGCGTCATCGCCCCGCCCAGCTCTTCCTGGGTGACGTCCTCGTGGGTGACCTTTCGGATCACGTTGGGACCGGTAATGAACATGTGACTGGTTCCATCCACCATGAATATAAAATCGGTCAGGGCCGGGGAGTACACGGCTCCTCCCGCGCTGGGTCCCATAATGGCCGAGATCTGGGGTATCACGCCCGAGGACAAGGTGTTGCGCAGAAAAATCGAAGCGTATCCCGCCAGGCTGGCCACCCCTTCCTGTATACGGGCTCCGCCGCT
>JAFGPI010000233.1 GCA_016926065.1 Candidatus Krumholzibacteriota bacterium | reverse complement strand
TGGAGAAGGAGAAAACGGGCAAGATAGCCGTTTACGATCTGGGGGGGGGGACCTTCGACATCTCGATCCTGGAGTTGAGCGAGGGAGTGTACCAGGTAAAATCGACGAACGGTGACACCATGCTGGGCGGGGACGATTTGGACCGCGTCATTATCGAGTGGTTGATCGAAGAATTTAAAAAGAACGAAGGGGTGGATATTTCCCAGGATAGAATGGCCGTACAGAGAATGCGCGAGGCCGCCGAAAAAGCCAAATGCGAATTGAGCACGGTGCAGGAAACCAATATCAATCTGCCCTTCATCTGCGCTGACGATAAAGGCCCCAAGCACCTGGACATTGTGCTGACCCGGGCCCAACTGGAAAAATTAGTGCTGCCCCTGATCAAGAAGACCCTGGGGCCCTGCAAACAGGCCTTGGGAGACGCCGGACTGAAAGTGGATGATATCGACGACGTTATTCTGGTGGGCGGTTCCACCCGGATGCCGGCGGTGAAAAAGATGGTCAAGGATTTCTTCAAAAGGGAACCTCACAAGGGAGTAAACCCGGACGAGGTGGTGGCCCTGGGAGCGGCCATACAGGCCGGGGTTCTCTCCGGAGACGTGGAGGAGATCCTGCTCCTGGACGTAACCCCTCTCAGCCTGGGAATCGAGACGCTGGGCGGATTGATGACGAAATTGATCGAGAGAAACACCACCGTACCCTGCTGCAAGAGCCAGATATTCTCCACCGCCACCGACAATCAACCCGCGGTGAGCATTCACGTGCTCCAGGGAGAGAGGGAAATGGCCTCGGATAACCGCACCCTGGCCCGTTTCGATCTGGTGGGAATTCCCCCGGCGCCGCGGGGAGTGGCCCAAATCGAAGTTAAGTTTGATATCGACGCCAACGGCATAGTGCACGTATCCGCCAAGGATCTGGGCACCGGCAAGGAACAGAAGATAGAGGTCAAGGTTTCCAGCGGCCTATCGCAGGAGTCTATCGACAAGATGGTAAAGGATTCCGAAGATCATGCCCTGGAGGATGACGAGAAGAGGAGGAGGGTCAAGATCCGGAATGAGGCGGACATCCTGATTTATTCGACCGAACAGACCCTGGCCGAGCATGGCGACCAGATCTCCGAGGAGGACCATATCAACATCAAGGATAACCTGGAGGATATCAAAAGCCTGCTCAAATCGGATGAAACAGACTTAAACGATATCAAGAAGGCGACCGAAAAATTATCGGCTTCGGTGTACAGGATCGCCGAGCTGATGTATCATACCTCTTCCTCCGATGAGGGATATATTTCCGAATAGGGAGGACGAATTGGCGACTGCGGGCGCCTCCTCCCGGACCGTGGACCGGGTTTAAAATATACAGAGATATCTCAATCCAGCGTAGAAACCGTTTTCGTCGAGTGTATCGGGGGCATGAAAAAAAGGGATTATTACGAGGTTCTCGGCATCGGCCGGGACGCTACCACGGATGAAATAAAAAAGGCCTATCGCAAGCTCGCGCTTAAATACCATCCAGATAAGAATCCGGGTGACCGGGAGGCGGAGGAAAAGTTCAAGGAATCCACCGAAGCCTATGAAGTGTTGCGGGATCAGGAGAAAAGGGCTCGCTACGATCAGTTCGGCCATTCCGGAATGGGGGGAGCGGGAGCCGGAGGAGGCGGTTACGGCGGATTCTCCGGGGGAATAGATCTGGGGGAGGCCCTGCGCGCCTTTATGCGTGATTTTGGCGGGGGGGGATTCGGCGGTTTCGAGGATCTTTTCGGGGGCTCAGAGCGTTCCCGCCGGGGAGGGATGCGGACTCCCGGCCGGGGAAACAATCTCCAGATAAGGCTGAAACTCACGCTGAAAGAGATAGCCCGGGAAACCTCCAAGGTTATAAAAGTAAAACGCATGGTGTCCTGCCCCTCCTGCGACGGTTCCGGGGCCAAGAAGGGTTCCCGGGATAAAGTCTGCCCGGCCTGCCAGGGTACCGGTGAGATCAGGCATGCCTCCCGTTCCCTGTTCGGACAGTTCGTTAATATCACCACCTGTTCCACCTGCCGCGGAGAAGGAAAAATCATTACCGATCCCTGCCCCAAATGCGGGGGCGAGGGCAGGATCAAGGGTACCAGCAGCGTGGAAGTCAAGATTCCCGCGGGCGTATCCACCGGGAATTATCTTTCCCTGAACGGACAGGGCGACGTCGGTCCCCGGAGGAGCCGACCGGGCGATCTGATAATCGTCATCGAGGAGTTGGAGGATGAGCTCTTCGAGAGGCACGAGTTCGATATCCTCTGTGATTTGCCGGTCAGTTTTTCTCAACTGGCCCTGGGAGACAAGGTGGAGGTGCCCACCCTGGAGGGCAAGGTAAAACTTACCATTCCTCCCGGGACGCATTCACACAAGATCTTTCGCCTCAAGGGAAAGGGTATACCCCGTCTGCATTCTCACGGGCGGGGCGATCAGTTGGTGAGATTGATCGCTTGGACTCCGCAGAAATTAAGTCCGGAGGAAAAAGCGGTTTTCCAGGAACTGGATAGCAAGATAAAAACCAAACCCCCCGCCTGCGGCAAGCATATCTATTCCAGTTGACGATTACCCGTTATTGGTTCAGGGTGGAGTTCAAAAAGCAAATTGCATGGCCGGAGTTGCCCCGGTTCCCGACCAGGAGCCCGCCCGGAATCGGGCGGAGGCGAGGACCAACATGGCTCATTCGCAATTCTATATCATCCACGGCGAGGAGATTGACAACCGTATCGTCCGCCTGGGGGGAAGTGAATCCCATCATCTTTCCCGGGTTTCCCGGGTGAGGATGGGGGAGGAGGTCAACCTGCTCGACGGCCGGGGCGGAATTTACCGCGCGGTCGTCCAGGGATACGAGGATCAGCGGACGGTACTGAAAATCGTCTCGGAGGAAAAGCCGGCACCCCGCTCCACGGTAGATATCGCCCTGGCCCTGATAAAGATCAACCGCCTGGATATGGCGGTGGAAAAATGTACCGAGCTGGGGGTGCGTAGAATTATTCCCTTCACCTGCCGGCACAGTGTCTGGCGCGGTAGCCCTCCCGATGGGGATAGGAAACTGCGCAGGCTGAAACGTAAGGTCGAAGCCGCCGCCAAACAGTCCGGCCAGCCCTGGTTTCCCGAAATCTCCCCCCTGGAGGATATCCACGGGGTAGTGAGGATGATCCCCGGTTACGAAAGGGCGGTCTTGGCCTCCCGCGAGCCCGGTCCCAACCGGGAGGCGGTTGAAAAAACCGCAGGCCGGGACACCCTCGGCATAGTGGGACCGGAAGGAGGCCTGACCGGGGAGGAAACGGATTCCCTACTGAAAGCCGGAGCGGTCACCTTATCGTTGGGCACTGCCCGGCTGCGCAGCGAGACGGCGGCTATTTGCCTGGCCGCCAAACTTCTAGGCTTATGAATATAACCCGATATTGACAAGGGGGGGGAGGGTGCTTATACTGGGCGGAAATAAAAACTAAGGGACAAATGAAAAAAAGGGGAATTGATGGACGGAAATATCGTTGCTAAAAAGATACAAGAAGACTTGAAAAGCGCCGTGAGGGCCCAGGATAAGCCGAGGATTTCCACCCTCCGGATGATGATCAGCGCGTTGAAGAACGCGGAGCTCGATGAGAGAGAAGAGCTTACGGAAGAAAAGGAGCTGGCGGTTCTGAGCTCCTACGCGCGCCGCTGCCGCGAGTCCATAGCCGAATTCGAGAGAGGAGGCAGGGAAGACCTGGTGGCCCGGGAACGACTGGAGCTGGAACTGGTCTTATCCTATCTCCCCCCCCAGATGAATGAGGAGGAAATCCGCGCCCAGGCGAAGAAAACGATACAGGATACCGGAGCCGCGGGCCCCCGGGATATAGGCAAGGTCATGGGGATAATGATGAAGAATTTCAAGGGGCAGGTGGACGGAGCGGTGGTCAAACGTATCGTATCGGAAATCCTCGGGTCCGGTTAAGGGGATAACGATGGAAATCGTGAAGATACTGGTCGGCATCGTGCTGCTCTTCTTTATGATCTCGGGGCTGAGGCGTGGGCTGATCCGGCAGGTACTGGAGGTGGTGGGGATCATAGCGGCATTTATCGGGGCCTATCTCCTGGCGCACCAGCTGGCCCTCCTAATCGAGGATAAAATCGATATTCCCTACAACCTGGAGAGAACCCTCTCGGCCATTTTGATATTCGTGGGCATCGTCTTCCTCTTTCATCTGCTGGGGCGGGCCCTGCAAAAATTTTTCAAGATGACCTTGCTCGGTTCGTTCGATCGATTGATGGGAGGGATTTTCGGGCTCCTCCAGGGAGTGCTGTTGATCAGCCTCCTGATGGTGATCATCCTCAATCTTTCCTTTTTCGAGAAGTATGAAAAACCGATCGAGGAGGATCCCGTCACTTCCCTCATATACCCGGTCCTGCCGGTGATGTTCGATCTGATAATACCGGGTGATCTCGATTTCGACCGGGTGGCCGGAAGAAAAAGCGAATACCAGAAGCGGGCGAAAAAAGAGTGGAATAAACGGAAAGATCAGATCAAGAAGGCCCCGGACGGTAAATGAGCGCGGGATTGCCTGGTCCCGCATCTCCTGCACATTAATTTACGAAACGAGTGTTTGTGGAAGGAATATCTCCCGCCCTGAGTGAAGAGTACCGGCACACGGCCGAAAAACTGGAATTCGCCGGGGTGCTGGACCTGCTGGCCGATTACGCCCTCTCCCCGCGGGGAAAGGAAATATTGCGGCGCGGAGCGATGCTGCCTTCCCTCGAAGATATTGAAATCAGCCAGGGAGAGATAGCGGAGCTTTTATCGATCCGGGAGGAAGGAGAAGATATTCCCCTGGGCGATTGGAAGGATAGCCAACGCAGCATAAAGAGTATCCGGGGAGAGGGAAGCGTGGCGCAGGTTGAAGATCTGTTGGCCATCGCCGCCGGTGAAAGAAAAGCCCGGGAAGTGCGCCGTTACCTTAAAAAGCGGGAGGATAAATTCCGCCTGATTTCAAGATGCCTGGCCGGTTTTTCCATTCAGGACGATATTATCGCACGGATCGAGGAACGGATAGGACCGGAGGGAGAGGTTCTCGACCGGGCCAGCAGGGCTCTATTAAAAACGCGCCGGCAGATAACCGGTCTGCGCGACCGCCTGCGCAAGGAATTCGCCGCCTACGCCTCCCGGCAGGGAGCGGGGCAGGGGAATGAATTCGTTACCGTCCGGGGGGATCGATACGTGGTATCCCTGCCGGTACGCGAAGCTTCCCGTACCGGGGGGATAGTGCACCAGAGCAGCGGCAGCGGCGTATCGGTGTTCATAGAGCCGCTGGAATTCGTGGAAAAGAACAACCAGCTGGAATCTTTGATCCAGGAGGAAAAAAAGGAAATAGCCAAAATCCTGGGAGAACTCACCGGCCAGGTTTTCAGGAAAAAAGAGCAAGTGCTGGACAACCAGGATATCCTGCTGCTGCTGGATCTCATCGCCGCCAAGGCTTCTTTTGCCCAAAGGTATGCATGCGCCAGGCCGGTTCACAGCCGGGACGGATCGCTGGTTCTCCGTCAGGCCCGGCACCCTCTCCTGGAAAGGAGATTGCGGAATGAGGGGGGGGAGGTGATCGGATTGGATCTGCGCTGCGAACCGGATCTCAAGGTGCTGGTGATATCCGGTCCCAACGCGGGGGGAAAGACGGTGGCCCTCAAAACAGTCGGCCTGATGGTGATGATGGACCGGGCGGGATTGCTGCTCCCCTGTCTGGATGGAACCACCATTCCTTTTTACACCAAGGTTTTTGTCGATATTGGTGACGATCAATCGATCGAGAAATCTCTCAGCACCTTTTCTTCCAGGATCTTGTGGATAAAAAGGATGCTGGAGCATGCCGACCGGAGTTCCTTGATACTTATCGACGAGATCGGGGACGGCACCGATCCGGAGGAGGGGGCGGCCCTGGCCTTCGCGGTTCTGGAGTGGCTGGAGGGTAGATGTGGAAGGGTAATCGTAACCACCCATATGAGCGCCCTGAAGGGCTGGGCCCACCAGAAACCGGGAGTGGCCAACGCCACCTTGGAGTTCGACGCGGACAATCTCCGGCCGCTCTTCCGGATGAAAACGGGGATTCCCGGACGCAGCTGGGGCATCGAGATGGCCGGGAGGATGGGACTGCCCGCTGATATCGTGAATCAGGCCAAAAGGGGAATGGGCGAAAGATCCCTGCATCTGGAGGAATTGCTGGCCCACCTGGAACGGGTGAAGAGAACCCTGGACCTGAAGCAGGAAGAGCTGTTGAGAAAGGAAGAAGAGCTATCCGGGCTGGTTTCCAAATACCGGGATTCACTGGACACCTTGCAGAGGGACCGCCGGGAGATGGTGCAGCGGGCCCGCCAGGAAGCCCTGGATATCGTGAAATCGACGCGGGTGGAGATGGAAAACCTGGTCCGTGAAATCCGGATTACCCAGGCCGATAGCAAGGTGATCAGAAAATCGAAGGGATTAATCGAAGAGAGAAGGAAGGTTTTTGAGTCCCGGGCGCGTGCCCGGGAACGGATTCCTCCGCTTGATCCGCAAAAGGTCAAACCGGGGCTCCCGGTGATGATCAGAAGCCTCCGGAAGCCGGGCAGGATCATATCGGTGGACGGATCCTCCAAGGTGTACGTGGAACTCCGGGGCGGGATGAGAGTAGAAACAAAGATGGAGGATCTATCCTTGAACGCTGATTACCGGCAGGCCGATCGGCAGGCCAGAATCTCCTGGACCACCGGAGATCTTGATCCGGTCTCCACTGAATTGATGGTTCGGGGAATGGACAGGGAGGAAGCCCTGGAAAAGGTCGATATTTTCATCGACCGGGCGGTCCTGCAGGGATTGGAGACGGTGATGATTATTCACGGCATCGGAAAGGGGATTCTTAAGAACGCGATTTACGAGATGCTACGGGAAGATCCCCGGGTGAGGGAGGTGCGCCCCGGGCAACCGGCCTGGGGTGGGGACGGGGTGGCGGTAATTCGGCTAAAGTAGTTATCCCTGGGAGCGAGAGCCATACCTAATAATGGATTGAAAGAAAACCGGCGTAAATCCGGAGCCATATGATTCCTGAAAAAATAATCACCGATATCAGGGAGCAGACCGACATCGTTCAGGTCATTGGGGCGGTGCTCGATCTCAAGAGAGCGGGCCGTAACTTTAAGGCTCTCTGTCCCTTTCACGGTGAAAAAACTCCCAGTTTCATGGTCAGTCCGGACAAGCAAATATTTCACTGCTTCGGGTGTGGAAAAGGGGGTAACGTTTTTAATTTCATTATGGAAAATGAAGGGGTCAGTTTTCTCGAGGCAGTGAGAAAATTAGCTCAAAATCTGGGTATAAATATTGACCGGTATATAGCGGTTGGAGAGAATAGGCAAAAGTTTGATCCATATTACCGTGCCATGGAGTTCGCCGGGAAATATTACCGAGAGATGTTGACCGCCGGCCCCGACTGCGAACGGGCCCGGGACTATCTGGAAAAAAGAGATATGGGGAGCGACATCATCGACCGGTTTGATATCGGGTATGCACCTCCGGTGTGGGATAATCTTTACCGGGCCGCCGCGGATGCCGGAATATCCCGGGAAGTCCTTTTGGAGCTCAGGCTTATAATGAGAAGCCGGGGAGGCAGTGGATATCGGGATTATTTCCGGAACCGGATTATTTTTCCGATATTTACAGTATCCAACCGGTTGGTGGGATTGGCGGGAAGGGTGCTCGATAATTCGGAGCCCAAGTATCTCAATTCAAGCGAGAGTCCGATCTATTCGAAAGGAAAAATATTGTACGGACTGAATCAATCGAGGAGCGAGATACGAAGATCGGAAGACGTTGTAATAGTAGAAGGATACATAGATTACTTAATGTTGTGGATGAAGGGATTGAGGAATATTTGTGCGGTCTGCGGCACTGCCCTGACGGAAGATCAGGCCCATCTGCTTGCACGATATGCCAAACGTGTATATATTATCAATGATGGAGACCGGGCAGGTGTCCGCGCGGCCGTCCGCGCGGCCGATCAGTTATTGGTGGAAGGACTTGATATACAAGTAGTTGTTTTGCCTGAAAATGAGGATCCGGATAGCTTTGTGAGAAAATATGGAGCGGATGTCTTGCGGGAAAGGATGAGATCTGCTCCGAATTATTTTACGTACCTTAAAGCGGAAGCGGAAAAGGACCCGCGGCGGATAACGCAAAGGAAGAAACAGGTATTAGATCATGTCCTTGGTGCTGTTTCCCGGGTTTCTAATGGGGTGAGTAAAGATTTATTACTACAAGAGCTATCCGGACTTTTCAGTATTCCGGTCGAAACTCTCCGGACCGGATTAAAAGCGGAGAAAGGCAAGCCTAGATCCACGGTTGAGACCGGCAAAACGGCCTCCTCGAAAAGAGAGCAAATTCAAAAGGAGATATTGCGCCTCGGTCTGGAGGAGAAAGAATATGCCCGGATGATCGTGGAAAATCTCCTGGAAGAAGATCTGGAAGGGGAGCTATTCCGGGAATATTACAAAGTCCTTGACTCGGCGTTAAAAAATAACATTGATTGTAAAAGTCCTGATTTTATCGGGAATATGAAGAATCCCGAGTTGTCCCGCCTGGCGGCCGAGATAGCCTTGCTCGAACCGCCTCCGGGACCGGCCCGGGAGCTTCTGGCGGATTCGTTGTTGTGGTTGAAAAAAGCCGCCCTCCGGGATGAGCTGGCCGGCTTGAAAAAGCGTATTAACGAACTTCAGGTTGAGGAAAGCGAGGAAAGTTCCAGAGAAGAAGTTGAGATCGGAGAAGCTTACCGGAAGATAGCTAAAGAGCTCCAGACTTTGGGACTCAAGGAGGATAATCGATCTGATGAATCTCGATAAAATCGAAGAGGTTCTGATAGGTATCAGGAAACTGAGCGAAGCGCATGGCTTTGTGCTCAACGAAGAGATCGAATCGATGGTGGGGGAAGATTTCACTCCCCAGGATATCGTTAATCTTTACGACAGAATCAGTGAAGAGAAGATAGAGTATTTCGATTCCGTTCAAAAAGCCCGTCTTAAGATGGACGCCCAGCACCGGAAGGCGCAGAGAGAAGCGAAAAGATCCGAGGAAATGCTCAGTTCGGCCGTCCGGTACGACGATCCGGTGCGGATGTACCTGCGGGAAATGGGTAAGGTTCCGTTACTGGACCGGGAGGGCGAGATAAAGATAGCCAAGCGGATCGAATCGGGTAATTCCAAGATATCCAGAGCTATCTTCAACCTGGAATCGACCACGGAAATATTAAAAGAGTACGTGGAGGCGCTGGAGGAAGATGAAATACGCTTGGAGTATATCATCCAGATGGAAAGCGGGGGCCTGCATCCGCATTACACCGGGAAAAAAGAGCAGAAGAAATATGTCAGCCTGCTCAAGAAAGTGGTGAAGTTGCGGGAGGCCTGCTCTGAAATCCGGAATAATCAAAAAAAGAAGATCAGCAAGAAAAAATCGCTGCTGCTGGTGAAGCAGCTGGAGGAAAAGAATAAGAAACTGAAAGAATGTTACACTCAGATCAAGCTTCATCCGCAACAGGTGGAGCTCATCGTGGAGAGGGTGAAATCGATCTACCGGCAGTTGGAAAAACACCACAAGGAGCTGGTGGAATACGAAAAGTTCATCGGCATGGACAGCGCGGAGCTGGATGAAGTATTAAAAGCGTCCAAAAGCGGAGGAAAGAAGAAGCGGGAGCTAAAGAAAAAGATAAAGTGGAATGAGCAAACGGTCAAGGATTTCTCCAGCCGCTTGAAGAATCTGGAGAAAGCCTGCAAGCAGATCGAGAAAAAAGAGAATGTCACTTACGATCAGCTGAAGAAGATTTTCAAGGATATCAGGTTTGGGGAACGGAAAGCCGAAAGGGCCAAACAGGAGATGATCGAGGCCAATGTGCGCCTGGTCATATCGATAGCCAAACGTTATACCAACCGCGGTCTGGAATTTCTGGATTTGATCCAGGAGGGCAACAGCGGTTTGATGCGGGCGGTGGATAAATTCGATTACCGGAAGGGATATAAATTCAGCACCTATGCCACCTGGTGGATCAGGCAGGCGATAACCCGGGCCATCGCCGATCAGGCCAGAACGATCAGGGTACCGGTGCATATGATCGAGGCCATAAACAAGGTTTCCCGTACCCAGCGTAAGCTGATCCAGGAATTCGGTCGAGAGCCGACCCCCGAGGAGGTGGCCCACCGTCTCGATTACCCGGTGGGTAAGGTGAAGAGCGTGATGAAGGCGAGTATGGAACCGATCTCCCTGGATCGCCCCATCGGCGAGGATGACGACAGCAATCTAAGTGATTTCATAGAGGATACCGGAGCCTCCTCCCCCGATCAGACGGCGGCCCATTCCATGCTCAAGGATCAGGTCGCCCGGGTCCTGGCCACCCTCACTCCCCGGGAGGAAAAGGTGGTCCGGTTGAGGTTTGGACTGGGCGACGGCACTCCCAGAACGTTGGAAGAGGTGGGTACTATCTTTAAAGTCACCCGGGAGAGGGTGCGCCAGATAGAAGCCAAAGCCCTTCGTAAATTGATGCATCCGAGCCGCAGCAGAAAACTCAAGGGCTATATAGACGTTTAGTAAAAAATGTTTGTAAGGTGAAGGGGGGCGTGCTAAATTTACCGCCTCCAGCCCGGTGCAGTGAAAATCCGGGCCCATAGCTCAGTGGTAGAGCTCCCGGCTCATAACCGGTCGGTCCCAGGTTCGAATCCTGGTGGGCCCACTTAATAAACCTTTACCACCCGCCGGGTAATCCCGGCGGGTGGGTGATTTTGGTCTGGGAGGGGACGGGAGTAGGGGCTGAAGAGCCCCTTTCCAGGATAGAAGCGCGGATTCCCTTTAGGCCTGATGATTGCGAGTAATTACCCGTAGCTGCCCGGAAGGGAATCCAGGCCTCCGATCCGGAATCTTACCGGGCGAGTAACTACATTATTAATATAATGTTATATATCTAGCCCTAAATGGCGATTCTGCCCGGGAAGGATATTCAACGCTCTGGTTTTGCAACGGCGGGAGTAAAAATGCAACTGAAAAGAAATGTTCTATTTGCCATAATGATAATAGTTTTTATTTACTTCGAGATTCACTCCTGTGCTGAAGATAAGGCGCTGGAGCCGGAGCGGGAAGGGGAAATTTCATGCATACTGTACAACGCCAATGATGTTTATTTTGCCGATCAAGACTATGGCTGGGTGGTGGGGCAGGAGGGAACGGTGGTGCGAACCACCGATGGGGGTGAAACCTGGCAGGGTTCCCGGATTGAGGATATCGATATCCGGGGCGTAAATTTTCTGGATAGGGAGAAGGGTTGGGTGGTCGGCAGGGGAGGAAGGATATTTCAAACCCTCGATGGAGGTTCGACCTGGGAAAGCGTGGCCTTTTCCGGTTACCCCCGGGACGATGATTTTTTCCAGGTCGTGTTCATGAACGAGAATCTGGGTTTTATCCTGGGTTATCACGGCTTGTTCAGAACGGAAAACGGCGGGGTGCTGTGGCGGAACTACTGGCTGCCGGTAATACCGTACAGAGGCGCCTGGGACATGGACATTATCGACGAAAACCGGGCGTTTCTACTGGGCAGCAATTGGTCCGAATCGGATCCCGAATTGCTTTACTTCACCGATGACGGCGGGATCAGGTGGTCGGAGATACCGGGGTCCAACGCTTCCATCATGAAGGCGATCCTGACCATGGAATTCATCGACGAGAATACCGGTTGGGCCGGGGGAGGAAGATTGATGAAAACCGTGGATGGAGGCAAAAACTGGGAGATTCAGCTGGCCGAGGCCACGGTTCGGGAATTCTGTTTTATCGACGACCAGTGCGGTTTCGCGGTGGGCGGGCCCGCGGTTCTGAAGACGGAAAACGGAGGGACTCATTGGGAAGATACCGTCGCGGGGGACGAGAGGATAGTGGATTTGAGGGGAACTTACTTCCTCGATCGTTCACGCGGGTGGGTGGTCGGCCGGGGCCGGGAGGGATGGATAGAGGGCAAACCCTACCGGTATTCCGTGATACTTTCCACCATCGACGGGGGAACCACCTGGAAGGTACGGGAATTACCCTATGAAATTTCCGAGGATCTTTCCCAGCCGGAGGAACAAAACGATTTTTTTCATTAAATTTTTCTTGACCATTCGGCCGATTTCAAATATGTTGGCCTTTCAATCTGCTCGATTTAGGACTTATGGTTAAGAAGAAAATGGAAGATAATAAGCAACGGAACACAATTTTTCGAAATCAGGGATATTCCCATCGTGGATTGAATGAAGATGCTTCCTCCGGGAAGCATTTTTTATTTGGCCAGAAAGGTGATAGATAATGCCGATGCCGGAAGAGGATATTTTCCTTCTAATCCAGATCGTTCAGAAAGACTTGGATATAAAGGAGCGAAGGAGATTTCTCGAAAACACTCCGGGGATAATCGCCGAGATAGACAAGAAAATAGCCAGGATGGAAAATGAATATCAGAAGAACACCGGTGAGATCGAAAATCTGGATAAGGAAAGGCGCGGTCTGGAGAGGAAGGTCAACGATCAGAATGATGCCATAAACAAGAAAAAGATAGCCCGGGAAAGCCTAAAGACCAATGCCGAATACAAGGCCATGGGTCACGAGATAGAATATTTGACCGAGCAGGTGTTCAAGGAAGAAGAGAGGATTTTGAGCATCCTGGAACTTACCGAGCAGAAAAAAAAGGACCTGCGCCTGTTGAGCGCGAAATGGAACAGCGAAAAAGAGGAGCTGCTGAAGCGCAAGCAGAACTACGAGGACAATATGCAGAAAGCCCGGGAGAATTTGGTGGTTCTGGATGATGAAAAGGTCCGGATCCTGCCCCGGTTATCCGAGAAAGTTAGGCGGCTTTATAACCGTATAATCGGGGTCAAGGGGGATTCCGGGGTGGCCAATCTGGTCAACGATATATGTCAGGGCTGCTATTCCCGGGTTCCGCCCCAGAAAGCACACGAGATCAGGAAGAATAACCGCATTCTGACCTGCGAGGTATGCGGCAGAATACTGGTGTATTTCGAGGTAGATTGAATTCCGGCTGAAAATGAAAAGTATCCAGCAATTATTGACCCTGATGGCCGCCGGGGAGCGCCTTGCAACGGCCTGGGAGAGGGCGGGATTCGGCTCGCGGG
>JAFGPI010000232.1 GCA_016926065.1 Candidatus Krumholzibacteriota bacterium | reverse complement strand
CTCCCGCTCGAAATGGCCTTGTCTGGAACTCGTCATATCGATAAAATGACCTGTGCAAAATAGGAATCGCTCAATTTAGGTTCTAGGTAAATAGAAACTGTTAGATGTAAACTGAATAAGACGATGAATTGATACAATCAGCTAATTGTCATTCTTCAAACATAACAAAACGGTTTACGTAATATCCGTAAACCGCTTTAATTATTTTATATGCGAGAGGGGGGACTTGAACCCCCACGGGTCGCCCCACTGGATCCTAAATCCAGCGCGTCTGCCAATTCCGCCACTCTCGCTCTATTTATTCAACTAACTTTTGTAAGCTACTAATTGCCGGGGAATTTATCAACCTCTTAAATCCATAACTCCCGTAGAATTCTGGAAACTCCCGGAAGGATTATTTCCCGGTGAATTTGGCCTCCCTCTTTTCCAGGAAGGCCTGCATGCCTTCCTTCATATCCTCCGTGCCGCAGGTTATGGCGAAAAGGTTGGTTTCCAGGCGGCACCCCTCCTCGAACGATACCTCCGAACCGTGCAGAACCGCCTCCATGTTGGCCTTCAGGGCGAAGGGTGGCTTGGCGAGGAGCATCTCCGCCATCTCCCGAACGGCCCGGTCGAGCTCCTCGTGGGGAACGACGCGGTTTACCAGGCCCAGGCTCAAGGCTTCCTCGGCCTTCAGCACCCTCCCCGTCAGCACCAGCTCCATAGCCACGCCGCGGGGGATCAGGCGGGCCATCCTCTGGGTGCCTCCATAACCGGGGATGGTTCCCAGGTTGATTTCCGGCTGGCCGAGCTTGGCCTTCTCCGAGGCTATCCTCAGGGTACAGGCCATGGCGATCTCGCATCCACCCCCCAGGGCGAAACCACCGATCGAGGCAATGACCGGTTTGCCCAGGTTCTCTATCAGGTTACACAACCGGTGGCCCCGCTCGGAGAATTCCTTGCCGTTCAGCAGCCCCTGCCGGGCGAGCTCGGCGATATCGGCCCCGGCGGCGAAAGATTTGCCTCCGGCGCCCTCCAGGATCACCACTGCCGTCTCCGCGTCGCCCTTAAGCTCCGTGAAGGCCTCGATCAGTTCCAGTACCGTCTTGATATTAAGGGCGTTAAGCTTGTCCGGCCGATTGATGACGACCCTGGCCAGGCGGCCCGTTTTCTCCAATATGATGTTTTCAAAGGACATTTATATCTCCTTTCTCCGTTCGGCTATTAAAGATGGCATACAGGTTGCTGTCAATATTTAATTGCTTTAATTCGGTGAACCGGAAACCGGAAAATGTTGGTATATAAGGTTATGCTTAAGTGTAAGTTTTTTGTTTTCATAGTAATTATATCGTTTGCTTCCATCATCCATGGGGCCGGCCCGCCTCCCGAGGAATCGGCCGAAATCACCCTCCGCCAGCAACTGATAAGTTTCTTCCAGAGCGGCAGCGCGGTGGAGGAGATTCCGCACAACCATATACTCTATCCTATCCGCAGGATTCCGGTGGTAGCCACCACCGCGTACCTCTTGATGCACCAGGATCCCGGCATGCTGCAAAGATTCTATCCCCAAATAACACAACTTGTTATGGATAGGTTGGGGGAGAAAAATACCACCCCGGAGGGTTATCTGCGAAACAGCCCCTACCCGGAATCGGCCGACGGCGTATCGATCTCTCCCGAAATGAACGCCCTGGCCAACCTGGAGTTGTACTCCTTATCGCTGATCGCCGCCCGCATCGGTTTCTACGAGGACGCCCTGGAGCTGCGGGCCTGGTCCCGGAACTTCTCCGAGGCGCTCCACCGTACTTTTTACGATCATTCCCGGGACTGCTTCTTCCCGGTTTCCCGGGAGGGACATTACCTGACCCGTTATTCTCCGGAGCAGCTCCTCCCCCTGCTGATAGAAAGCAAGCTCAGCCAAACAGCCCGGGGACGGATCGCCGACCGCCTGGTCTATAACCTATCCCAGGGCATATGGTCCTCCAGCGAGAAAAAAACCTTATGGAACGATCCCCTCTACCGGGGATTTGTGCTGACGATGCTGCGGAATATTCCCGGCCTTTCCCTGCGCAAGCTGGAGGAGATCTCGACCGGCTCCTGGCACCTGGAGCTGTACGAACAAACGATCCCGGCGCACCGCTACTGGATCAATTTCTGGTCTCATAACACCTCTTGCGGGCAGGTACTATTCCCGACCGAAGGCATTATATCCTCCCTCATACATTTCACCTGCCTGGTGGATAAGGAATCCCTCTTCCGGGAAAGCGACCTGGCAAGCCTCCGCTCCACTATCGAAAAAGTGAAATTGTCCCTGCGGGAGAGCAAGCTCGACCTGGACGGCTTCATAGAATCGACCAACGATGTGAACCGACTGCTCTCGCGGATGTCCCAGCTGTCGGAACAAATAAAAAAGGAAGAAAAACTCTGGAAATTGCTGGATGAAAACCGCTGGAGGGAATTGTCCCCCCGCAACCGGAAGCTGATCGTCGAATCGAGCGTCGCTTCCCTGCCGGAATTGATACGCGTCAAGGTGTACTTGTCCGAAAAGATGATGAAAAGCACCGGTATTTCCGCCTCCGTGGAGCTTCCCGGAAAGCCGGTTCCGGTGGGAAGAAAAATCGTTCTGGAAGCGTCCCTGCAGAGCAGGAAAGAGCCGTTGGAGATCGAGCGCCTCTATCTCCAGGTGGCGGGAAACCGCTGGAAGATCACCGAGAATGAAGATACGGTTTCGCTGGCCCCGGACGGTGCCCCCTTTCAGTGGACGAAGACCTTGACCCTCCCGCCCGGCTCGGAACCGGGAATAGTGGCGCTGCCCCTGTTCTTCGATTTTATGTACCGAGGTAAAAGGGTGGAGATTCACCGCGAGGAGAGCGTGACCTTGACCCGGGGCTTCGACGTGTCCTTGAATTTTCCGGCCGGCCGCCGTTTGCAGGAGGAATCCCTGCCCGTGCATATCATCCTGCGCTATAAGCCGGAGCAGAATGCACAGGGATTGGTGGAGGGTGTGTTCCTCGAAGACCTGGAGTGCGTTCCCGAATTGCCCGCCCGTTTCGAGTTGAAAAAGGGCGAAGATATAACCACCCTGCCGCTCGAGATCCGGCCCCGCCAGGCTATGCCGCCCGGGCGGTATCCCTTTTCCCTCTCCCTCCGGCTGGGAGGCAAGACCATCGCCGCCTTCGAGGAGGAACTTGTCCGTCCCATGCGCTGGCTCCATCTCGGCCCCCTGCCCCAGCAGCAATGGGTGCTGGATAACATCCTGGAATTTCAGGATAACCTGTACCGTTCTTTTAGCGCCGGAGGAGGACGGGAAATTTCCTGGCAGGAAGTTCCCCCCGGAGCCGTCGACGTAGCCGGAGCGGTGCTCCCCGACCGCCTTTACGGATCGGAGAGCGACCGGTACATACTTCTGTACACGGTACTGATAGCTCCCCGGGTGACCAAGGCCACCTGGAGGCTGAAGACGCTCAACACCACCTCGCTGTGGATCAATTCCGAACCGGCCCTTTCCGGCCACGGCGCCGAGAACAGCACGGGAGTGATCACCCTGCGCCAGGGAAGAAATTCGATCTTGCTGCTGGCCGGTTGGAAAGAGACTCCCGGGGCCGTCCGGTTCGGGATCGGCGACCAGGACGACTTTCCCTTATACGGCATCCGTAACCAGGTGGAGGACATCTTCGAGGGCTACGCCGGCCTCACCGGAAGGACCGACCGTGCCGGTCCGGCACTGGACGCCAACGATCAACCACGGGAGATAGTCTTCTTCCTCGATTATCCGGAGGCGGACGAAGTGTCGCTGATAGGGGAATTCAACAATTGGTCCCCGGAGGCCACTCCCCTCGCCAAACAGGATAACGGCGACTGGTCGGTTACCCTTATTCTGCGGCCGGGCAGCTATCCGTACAAATTCCTGATTGACCGCAAGGTCAAGATCCTCGATCCCTCCTCCAGCCAAACCGAACCGGACGGATTCGGGGGGCTTAATTCGGTCATGCGGGTGAAATAATCAGCCCCGGGGCTAAAGCCGTTACAATTATACCCTGCGGCGCAAAGAGAGACTGGATCACATCAGCCCTTCACGGCAATCCTAGAATTCAATCCGCAATAAATGAAGCAGGTAGTTGAGCGCTCCCCCGCTGAGCAGGGAAGTTGCCAAAACGAAGAGGAATATTATCAGGGCGGTGCGCAGTCCCAGTTCCTTGATCATCACGATAAGGGTGGCCAGGCAGGGCAGGAACAGGCTCAGCACCACCAACGACACCACCACTTGGTTGCCGTCCAGCGAGCCCTGCTCGATTAAGCTGAGCAGGCCCGCCGCGCCGTAGTCGCGCCTGAAGAAACCCACTATGAATATGGAGGCGGTCTCCACCGGAAGCCCCAGCAACCTGACCGTTACCGGTTCCGCCAGCCTGTAAATGATTTTCAGTCCCCCCGATCTGTCCAGTAGGAAGAGAATAAGGGTGGCCACCAGAAAGTAGGGAAAGGCCTCGCGCAGAAACCACTTCGCCCGGGCGCCGGTTTTGCGGATGATATTTTTCAGCTGGGGGGCCCTGAGGGGAGGAAGCTCCAGGATGAAATCGGAAGCTTTTCCTCCCATGATCCGGCCGGTGGCATATCCCACCAGCAGAAACTCCGCCACCAGGATGGAGACGATCAGTATCACCGCCGGGATCGATATCGCCGCCATCAGGGCCATCAATATGCCCAGTTGGGCCGAGCAGGGAACGGCCAGGGCCAGCAGGGTCACGATGATGATCCGATCCCGCCGGGATTCCACAATCCTGCTGGCCAGCACCGCCATGGTGACGCACCCGAAACCGAGAACGATGGGAAGGGTGGCCTTGCCGTTGACCCCCACGATCTTGAAGGCGTTGTTGGTGAGGACCGTGAGCCGGGGGAAATATCCGGTATCCTCGAGAATCCCGAAAACCAGGAAGAAAACCACCACGATCGGCAGCACGATGGAGATGGCGTAATTAAGGCCCACGCTGATCAGCCCGTATTGGCCCACCAGCAAATCGTGGATGAATCCGGAAGGCAGCACACCCCTCAGGGGAGGCAGGATCAGTCCGCCGAACAGCCGGTTTTCCAGCAGGCCGACCAGCGAGCCCGCCGCGAAGACGCCCACCAGCACGAAGATGAGATAGATGACCAGCACGAAAAAGAACAGGCCGAAGAGCGGATGCAGGGTGAGGTAGTTTATCCTTTCGGCCCCGCCCAGGATAATTCCCAGGGTGGTCAGTATCAAGACCGGCAGGGTGGGATAGAGCCCGGCCGACCACATTCCCTCCCTTCCCAAAAACAGGTGCAAAATTACGGTGAAAACCGCTATGGCGAGCGGCAGCAGGTAGTGCTTCCACCTCACGCTTATTTCCCGGGGACCGACGGTATCCTTATAAACCGTCCGGGAAAGAATCTGGTCGGCTAGCTCCTTGCGCGCCGAGGCCATATGAAAGGACAGCGGCTCGCTCAATTTTCCCTCCAGGGCGATCAGCTTCTCTTTTGCTCCGTGCAATTTTTCCCGGGCCCCGGCATCGTCTGGCACCAGCATTTGGTAATCGCCGGCGATGAAACTGAGCGTGCCGAAAAGCCCCCACCTGTTTATACCGGAGATATCCTCGTCCGTCTCGGCGATGATCTTGTTCAAGGCGGAGGAGTACTCGACGCTGATCGAGGGAATCCGCGCCAGGTTCGATTTGAGGGCGTCGGCCAGCCGGGATAGCCCCCTTTTCTCCACCGCCACTGTTTCTATCACCTCTATCCCCAGCAGCCCGGAAAGCTTCTCCATATCGATGTTCAATCTTCTCTGCCGGGCCTCATCCATCATATTCAGGACCAGAATGGTACGGCACCCCAGCTCGGCGAGCTGGGTGGTCAAAAGGAGCCCGCGCAGGATGTTCTTGGCGTCCACCACCTGCACGATGGTCGCCTCGCGGCTATGCAGCAGAATATCCCGCGTTACCTTCTCGTCTTCACTCTGCGGAAAGAGGGAATTGATCCCCGGGGTGTCTATCACTTCCACCCCCGGCTGGTGTTTCATGAATCCCTTGGAAACCTCCACCGTGGTTCCCGGGTAGTTGGACACCACGGTATAGGTCCCCGTAAGGTAGGCGAATACCACGCTCTTACCGACATTGGGATTACCAACCAGCAGTATCTTGTCTTTTTGCTCGGCAATCATTTGTATCCGGAACTTCCCTTCCGGGCGGCCGGGAGAATCAGCTTTTTAGAACGTAAATTTCCTCGACGATTCCCTTATCCAACGCTATCTGGATTTCATCGAGAAATACCACGAAGAGCGGTTCGCATTGATGTACCTTGATAGAGCTGCCGGGGAACAATCCCATGGCGGTCAGCCGGTCCAGGCGGGAATGCTGCTTGGTGGAAATGTAGAGTATCCTGCCGCTCTCGCCCGGCTTCAGATCCCGCAGCGACACCACGGCCGTTTCCACCTGCCGGGCGGCCCTTTCACAGCATTTTCCCGGGGGTATCTTGTTTCCGTGCGGGCAATACCGGGGATGCCCCAGCAGAATGCAGATATGATCTGTAACCTCGGGGGAAAGGAAGTGTTCGAAGCAGCAGGCGTCCGATTCCACGCGAATATCTTCTTTAATATTAAGCACATCGGTCAGCAGCCTCTCGGCAAGCCGGTGGCGCCGGATGATCCCTTTCCCCCTTTCCCGCCCCTGGTCGGTAAAGGAGTATATACCGTTCTCCTCCCGGAGCAGGTTTTCCTCGATCATCCGCGAGAGCAAGGCCTTATCCAATATTCCCCGTGAATTGCCGGAGAGAATACGATCTTCCAGTGCCTTTTCACCCCGTTCCTCCAGGGTCCAAAGCGTCTCCAACGCCTCGTCCACCGGATCGTGATAGCACTTTTTATCTACCAACTTCCCACCTCCTCTCGATGATCAAACAGTCTAAATACCGCCCCCGGGCGTGTCAATCTCAATAATACTTTATTATATTGACCTTAATTATTATAATTATACTGCCGGCCGGATAATTGGAAATATGGAAAAGGAGTTATTTTGAAATCTAAAAATGGCGTGATTTTTTTATCCGGATCGGCGCGCACTTTTTCTTTCGCCGAACCTCGCCCCGGGTCTCCTGCCGGTCCCGGAAAGGGCCGGAGAGGGCATCATCGTTCCCCGGCCGCCCTCTGCTTGATACTGTTTGTACTCCTGATCATGCCCCCCACTTCGTCCTCCGGTCAATCCTCCCACCGCATTAACGCGGCCCTGCTGCCCGTGGTCTATGTCTTCGACTCCAATTACTTCGGATTGAATAACGCCGCCGGGGTGGACCTGGCCCTGCGTTACGAATTGTGCAACAACTTCTTTTTTGAGAACCGGCTGGGAACCTTTATCTCCAGTAGCGACGGAACCACCGTGGGAGGTTTTAACGGGCAGGTGGGAGGATTAGTCCTGCTCCCCTACCTGATACCGTACCGCCCCCTGCTGCGGGCTTCCCTGGGACTGCTCTCCTCCAATCCCATCACTGTTACTCCCACGGAAACCTACCGCCCGACCCAGACCACCTTTTACCTGATAGGCGGTGGCGGTATTACCGCTCCGCTGCTCTATGGTTTTGCCGCCGAATTAAATATCAATATAATGTTTACTCCTTACAAATACATGATATATGAGTTCGACCGCACGCACGTCAAAACCCGGGAGAGGCAGTTCACCCATCTGAGCTTCACCCTGGGCGTGTTCTACGAGTTTTAATACCGGGGCAGACCGGTTAGCGAACCAAAACCATCTTGACCGCCATCTTCTTCTTTCCGTAATCAAAAACGCAAAAATATAAGCCCGGGCTTACCCGGCTTGGATCAGGCTCCCAGGTCTCGGCGTGGGTTCCCCGGTCATACCGTCGGCGGCCGATGGTATCTATCCTTCTGCCGGAAACATCATATATATCGATGGCCACGATCATCTGCTCCGGAGCGAAGAAACTGATGGTGGTCCTATCCCGGAAGGGATTGGGATAGTTTTGATCGGTGATAAAGGGATAAAGTTCGATGGAGTACTCACCGGGCAGCAAGAATTCTTCCATCCCCTCGTCAAAATAGGCTTTGATCAGGTAGCGGTAGGGAACCTCCGGTTCCACCGAGCTATCCTCGAATTCAAACTCCCCGCCCGAGCCGCGGATGGTATCTCCCGGCAAAGGTTCAAAACCGCCCCCCCCGGAGGATCTGAATAGCAGGCACCCCCTCAGGGTCGGAACATTATCCAGCGACCAGGACAGGCGCACGTAATTCCGGCCGCTGACCGCCCGCACGTCCAGAAAGGAGGATTCGACACGGAGCGCTCCGGGGGCCGTGATCTCCTGTCCGTCACCGCTCACCACGGTGAGGTCCCAGTCGCCTTGCAGCAGGCCGTTGGTAAGAAAGGTGGACAGGATCCGGTTGGGGCCGAGCCACTCGGTACGGCTGGGATCAAGGGTCAGCTCTCCCCGGGATAAGAAGCTGGATGCCCCGAGGCGGAAATTTTCCCCGGAGATATCGAGGGTGATTTCCATCCCGTCCGGTTTCCATACCGTATCGGGAAACACGGCCAGAAATACCGGGGCGGGCATACCGCCTTTGAAAAGGGCCGCTCCCGAGCTGATTTCCGTAATTCGCACCGGGCTGGCGAATCCGCTGTTGCTTTGGCTACCCGGCAGGGTGGATGAGGTAAAACTCCGGTTTCCCGTAATTCCCGGGAAGGGATCTCCTCCGTCACCGTTGTTCTGACTGGAGAAAAGCAGATCATAATTACCGTCCGCCTCTTCCAGGACCACTCCCCGGGCTTGGGAATTGCTGTATCCACCGCTGTTCCCCAGGTCGGAATAGGCAATGCTATTTTCCGCGTGCCAAATCAACAATCCTTCTCCGGGCAGGAAGGAATCGAAGCCCTTCCGCTGTCTGCGGGAAACCACAAAGTACTCGGCCGCTGCGCTATCGTTCACCCATCCCCCGGCATCCTCCTCGAAATCGGAAAAATAATCGATCCCTCCTCCGTTGATCCTGACATAATCTATATTCAGGGCCCAGTTCTCCTCCGAATCATAATGGTTGTCTTCATCGCTTACGTTCCAATCGGATTGAAAGCTGAACCGCAGGGTAAAGTCACAGGCCCCTCCGGGCAAATAGGATGAGAGATCTATCTCTTCGTTGATGGAGGGTATCCTTCCGGTGTAAACTGCCAGGGTTTCCGGTTCCCCTCCCCTCTCCAGCAACAACCGCGCGAAATCGTAATCGGCCTCGACGTCCACTCCTATACCGTACTGGAGCAGGCAGGGCAGCGAGCCGTCGGTGGAAAAGGTGTGGACCATCGACTCGTCCCAGTCGTTCCCGTATCCGGCCCCGCCCGGCCATCCCCGCCCGGAAGCCTCCACCGCGGTATAGCCGCAGATCAGGGCATAGGCGAATCCCGTGATATAATCCCTCCGCCGGAATCGCTCTGTGGGCAGGACCAGTTTCACCACCACCGCCTCGTCCAGGATCGGTTCCAACGCTATCCTCTGCTGCCGCCAGTCGATCTCCACCACCTCCACCCAGCCCAGCTGCTCCTTGGACCAGGCGCACGGATGGGCGGGCGAGCGGGGGGTGTTCCAGTTGCCCTCCCCCATCAGGCCCCAGTAGCCTACTCCGCTTCCTCCCCCGTTGTAATCGTATAGATCGGGCAAGCCCAGCGAATGCCCCAGCTCGTGACAAAAGACCCCGATCTCTATCATCCCGCTCTCGCAGGAAAGGGAAGGCGCGACGATATAATCCTCTATTTTCACGTTCCCCCCTCCGGCCGCCTGATCGGCGGTGACCAGGGGCTCACCCTGCGCATTCCAGCGGCTGTACTGCCAGGAATGAGACCACATATGGGTGCTGATCCCCCCCTCGCATTCCGCGCCGGCGGTCGAATGGACGACCACCAATAGGTCCACGAATCCGTCATCGTCCCCCGAGTTGGGATAACCGTCCGGACCGTCGTTATCGTAAAGCCCGAAATCGACCTGCGCGTCGAGCGCGAGGACTATCTCGGCTATCATCTCATCGGTGTGGGAATATAGGGTATCGGTTCCCTGGGCCGGTCCGATGTAGGAATACCCGGTGTAATACAATTCATTGTTATCCAGGCTCACCCAGTCGAAGACGTTTCCGGTTACCTCCAGCAACCCGGAGGAGGCTTCCCGGTAATACTCCCCCAGGGTGCCGGTGGACCAGGGTCCGTCAAATAGCTGACGCTGCAGGTCCGCGGTATTTACGGGCGGCGAGGAAGTATCGCTGTACTTACCGGTGATTACCGGGATGATCATGCGCCCGCTTACCACACTTCGGCCGGAAGAAAGTAGAGATCCCCCCGTAAAAAACCGCCGGCTCTCACTCTCGAATCCGCGGTTTTCCCTTCCGAATTCGCGGTACTCCCCCGCGGATCCGGGCCTCTCCTCCCCGGATATGGGCCTCTCCCTCCTGGAACCGAGCCTCTGGCCCCCGGATCCGGGCCTCTCCACCCCGGGAATCATCTGGGTGGGATATTTTCTTTTTAACCAGGTATTTTTCAGGGTGAAGGCGTTCTTATCCCTTTTCTTCGCGAGCTGATAAGATGGGGGAAGGGCTCCTCCCTTTTTGGGGGAAACTACACCCGCCTCAATTCCCGGTCCCGGAACGGCCAGTAAAAGCGCCGCGAAAACCGGCCCCAGCAAAAGATGCGCTATCGTTTTTTCTGGCCGGCTATAAACTTTCAAAGCTATGTCCTAAACCATCAGTCCGGATTCACCACGGCCTTATAGGAAGCCGCCCGTACCTGGGGAAATCCTTCCAGGCACTCGGCCACTCCCAGAAACTTGCCGTCGGCGGAAGGCATGACGGCAAAGGCTGCGTTCTTCAACTCCACCGAGGTCTTGAAAAACAGGGTGTGGATCAAAACCCGG
>JAFGPI010000031.1 GCA_016926065.1 Candidatus Krumholzibacteriota bacterium | reverse complement strand
CTCAATGATCTTGTCATGCCGCCACAACGGACTTGTATAAATCAACTGAACCTGTCAATCTTAACCGGACACTAGTGTTCTCTCATAGCAATTCAGACTCTATAAGGCCTCTCAGGATTTTCCACATTAATCTTCATCATATGTAAGGCCTACCACAGCGCTGGCGTACGGTCCACCAAACGGGGAAAAAAATATGAAATATTTTCAGACTTCATCATATTTCCGATACTACAAACAGCGGGCAAATAATCAAGCAATAACCTTAATTATTTTTCATGTAATTCGACGGCCGCTGCGGTACCAATTTAGTACCACTCAGAATGGAGAAGTTCACTCAAAGGATATGAAAGAATATGAAGAGGGGCTGCAAGTGTCTATCTTACAACCCCTTTTAAAACGTTGATTTTACGCTATTTCCAGACTAGGCTTTCAAATCCGCTGCCTTACCAATTAGGACTAGCCCTCCAGAAAAAACGACCCCCTGATTGTAAGAGGGTTTAGCATAGTATAAAAACTCCCGCCCCGGCTGTCAACCAATTGAGGCAACTACTTTGGGGGTGGAACCCGCTACACGGTTTCCCCCGGAGAATATTCCCCCTCCCGGATTTCCCCCTCCGGTCCGGACGGAAAAGTTCTTCCCGGCGGATTTCATCTATCGAGAGCCGATTCCATTTCCTTGAGCTTGCGGGCGCTGCGGATCCTCTTGCTCACGTAGGCGGCCAAAAACAAAACAACCAATCCCACCCAGAAGGGGGAGACCTGTATCAACAATCCCGTGGTTCCATACTTCTTCCGCAGCCATACGTGAAACTCCGCCGCGAAATCATCCGGGGTCAGTCCGAAAGTCAGCTGGAAGGCCCGGTCAAAATCGCCCCAGTCCCTCAAAAAGGCGGTGAGGATAATTATGTCCTCCGGCCTATCCCCTAGCAGATACTCCACCGCGGAATAACTCAACCGATAGGCCATGCCGGCCCTCTGCGCCGAGGGGGGAAAGGGCCCTTCCAGTTCGGATAGATCGGGCAAATCCTTCCGTAGCACCGAACTTATCAGATTCCACTGATCGATCAATGTCCATTCATCCGCCTGCTTCATGGCCCATCCCTCCAGCAGCCAGAAGGGACACCGGGCTCCCCTCACCTTCTGAGCGAAAAAGAGATGGGAAAGCTCATGCCGTATCACCGTTCTCAGCGGCCGGGAGGTCTTCAGCACCCCCTCCGCGTTTAATCCCATGATCATATCCCCGGTGGAGCTGAACGCCTCCCCCCACTCGGGGACCGCTCCGCGATGCAGCGACTGATAGCTCTTACGGTCAGCGTTAATAAATACTCTTATGGTGTCAATGCCGCGCAGCCCGATCCCGGAGGCGATTTCCGGCGCCGAGGAGAGGAGGATTTCCTCCACCGCCGCGGCCATCCTCCCCAACCGCCGGTGATAGTATATTATAAAGGGAGAACCGGGAACGGGCTTGACCGCGTATTCCCCCAGCCGATCGCCAGCGGACGCTTCTTCGGTTCCCGGCGCTGAATCCGGCGGGAAGAAATAAATATCTCCACCCGGCGCAGGGGCGGTCACTCCCCCGGGCGGGACTAGCAGCCAGCAGACGAACGGTATCACCCTGAAGAGAGGAAGTTTCACAGATCCCTACTTTACCCGGGAATCCGGTCTATATGGGGGAAAGTTTCCGCAGGCGTTGGACCACTTCGGGTAAAACCTCCAAAAAGGCCTCAACGTCCCCGACGGTATTTCCTATACCGAGGCTTATACGCAAGGTGCTCTGAGCATCCACCGGGTCCAATCCCATGGCGATTAAAACGTGGCTGGGGCGGGATTCTCCGGAGGCGCAGGCGCTTCCGCTGGAGATGGCGAAGCCCAGAACACTCAGGTTCAGCACCAAGGCTTCCCCTTCTATGCGGCGCACCGTGACGCAGCAGGTATTGGGAACACGGCGCTTCCCGGCACCGTTGAGGAGGATGTCCTCCACCCTTTCCCGGATGCCTTTTTCCAACCGGTCTCGCAAATCCCCGATTTGCTTCATTTCCTGCTCCAGCCTCAGGGCGGTTATACGGCAGGCTTCTCCGAATCCGACGATAGCCGGAACGTTCTCCGTGCCCGGCCTCAGTCCGACCTCATGGTGACCCCCGCTATAAACGGCGGCGAGCCCGGTTCCCCTTTTCCGGTAAAGCGCCCCCACGCCTTTGGGCCCATAAAATTTATGAGGGGAAATGGAGAGCATATCTACTCCCAGAGCGCTCACATCTACGGGGATTTTTCCCACTCCCTGGATGCCATCCACGTGCAGGGGAACTCCCAGCTTACGCGTTATCCTCGCCGCATCCTCCACCGGCTGAATGACCCCGGTTTCGTTGTTGGCCAGCATGAGGGAGACCAGAACGGTTTCCGGCCGGATTATCTCCTCCAGTCTTCTTATATCGACGATGCCCTGCCGATCGCAGGGCAGATAGGTCACCTCCGAGCCTTCTTTCTCCAGGGCCTGACAGGTTCTCAGGACCGCGGGATGCTCGATGGAGGAAGTAATTATGTGCGGCCGCTTCACCCGGTCCCGGTTTTTCCGCACTGTTCCCTGGATGGCTAAATTATCCGATTCCGTTCCTCCCGAGGTGAACAAGATCTCTTCCGGATCGGCGCCGATCAACGCGGCTACCTGGGCCCTGGCCTTATCCAGGGCGGCCCTGCCTTCCTGCCCGAAAAAGTGGAGGCTGCTGGGATTCCCGTATTTCTCCCCGAAATAGGGCATCATCAGCTCGATGATTTCCTTCCGCATATAGGTGGTAGCATTGTGATCGAAGTATACTCTAGGGGTCTGTTCGTTTTTTTCTTTCATGCCTATTAATCCCTTCAACCTAACATCCGGTCCGTATCCTTAAATATCGCAACCGGCCGATCCCGGTCAAGTCATAATGTCCCTTTATATAAAAAGTTAATCCAGGGGGGATGCGGCGGAAAGAGAAAATCGCTCTCCCCCGGGGAAATCCGCGGGGCAAGGATGGGAAGCGGCCCGCGGAGAGCCCCCGCTTATTCAATCAATTTGATGGTCTCTATCTTGTCTCCCTTTTTTATCTTTTGCACGATTTCCATACCTTCCACCACCCGGGCAAAAATAGTATATTCACCGTTGAGACTGGAACGGTACTCCTTCACGATATAAAACTGGGTGGTCGCGGAATTATAATCGTCGGGTAACCTCGCCATGCCGACCATCCCCACCTGGTGTCTCAAATCCTGGAAGAACATCTCTCCCTCAACGGGGGGAAGGGGACTTTCCTTCTTCCCGGTCTGGGCGAGGAAGTCTAAAACCCGGTGAAACTTTAAACCATCGTAGAAACCCTCGTTGATCAGGCCGGTGATACGCTCCACCGCCAGAGGGGCCTCTGCAGGCATCATCTCCAGGATGATCTTTTCCCCTTTTTCAAGCGTTATACACGCCCGGGGAGCGGACGGTTTTCTCGAGATCCGGCCTTCGAAATCCTTTGCCCCAACCACGGAATCGGCGGCCGCCGTTGAATCGACGACCGCGCCGGCGCACCCGGCCCGGACCGGGAAGGAACACGCCGCCACGGTTAAAACCATGGCCACGGCCATCCCCATAGCCTTCTTGTGGTAATCGATCCGCGTCCTGCGCGGAAACCTCATGGTAAACACCCCCTGAGAAAAACGGAGCCTTCCCCGCTGAAGGGAAGGCTCCGCGTGCACTACCTGGATCGAAAGAAAATCAAAGGCTGTATTTTATTCGTACTTTTCCTGTTCTTCCCTGGCTTTTCGTATCTTGATCAGATCGTTTTGTCTCTTTATCTGCTTCGAGGCGGGATCCGACCAGGTTTGATCTTTCATCGAGACGACCCTCTCAAACTTGACTATGGCTTCCTCATAATTGCCGAGATCGGACAGGGCCACTCCCCACTGATAATTGAGAAAAGCCTCTTCCCCGCCTTCGGCCTCCAGACCCTGCTGGGCGGCATTGATGGCCTTGGCGGACATCTTATTCTCGTTATAGATCTTGGACAGAAGGGCAAAGGTAAAAGCATCCCTGCTGCCCAGTTCGATGGCCCTCTCCAGCACGGGGGGGGCTTCGTTTTTACGATCCACCTGTGACAGGGCGAATCCCAGCCTCTTGTAGTAATCGGCCACGTCGGGATAAACTTCGATCAGGCTTTCGTACACCGGAATCGAGTTGACGTAGTCCCGGTCCAGGAAATAGGCCTTGGCGAGCTGTTTCTTGAAGGTATGGTTATCGGGTGCGGCTTCCACGGCCCGATTTAAATACTCGTATTTTTTTTCCTTGTTACCCTTTTGATCGTACAGACCGGCCAGGGTGCCCATGGTGACCGCGTCCGTTCCATTTACGGAAAGGGCTTTTTCGTAGTAGCGGATGGCACCATTTATATCTTCCCGGTTCTGGGCGATGTATCCCAGCTTAATGTTCCCGTCGTAGTTCAGGGAATCTTTTTCGATCAGCTGATGGTAAAATCCTTCCGCTTGGTCCCAATTCTCCAGATAGAGGTAATTATAACCTATGGAGGCGATAAGCCCCTCATCATCGGGAGCGAGTTCCAGCGCCTTTTTATAGGCTGATATCCCCTGTTCGTATTCCTTCAAGTTGGTGTAAGCCGATCCCAGCTGGGACCAGGCTTCAAGATAATCCGGTTTTAAAGAAACGGCGTTTTTCAGATTGGCTATCGCTTCG
>JAFGPI010000231.1 GCA_016926065.1 Candidatus Krumholzibacteriota bacterium | reverse complement strand
ATGGGAAGCGCCTTTACCGCCGTGGCCAATGACGCGACGGCGATGTACTGGAATCCGGCCGGCATGGTGGAATTGAACCGCACCCAGGTGAGCCTGAATTCGGTGACTTGGCCGGCCGATATCGATATCTACTTCGCCGGGGCGGTGTTTACGTCACCTTATCTGCCGGGAACCTTCGGGATCAGCGCCCGGGCCTTGACCATGGATCCGCAGGAGGAGCGGACGGTCTATATGCCCCAGGGCACCAAAAGGTATTTTGACGCCGGCGATATGTCCTTCGGTCTGTCTTATGCCATGTATTTTACCGACCGGTTCTCGGCCGGATTCACGGGGCATTTTATCCACATGGGATTGGCCGACAAGAGCGTGGAGACGCTGGCCTTCGATTTCGGACTTATTTACCGGATCGGCATCCAGGGGATGAAATTGGGTATGATGATCCAGAGCCTGGGATCGGAAGTCAATTTCGACGACCGTTCCTCCAAGCTGCCCACCCTCTTCAAGGTCGGATTGGCCGTGGACGCCTACCGCAGGGGGGCGCATTCTTTACAGGCGGCGGGAGAATTTTCTCATCCCTCGGACAATAAGGAAAGAATGAACGTGGGCATGGAGTACGGATTCAACCAGTTCTTCTATCTTCGTTCCGGTTACAATATCGATTACGATTCCCAGGGATTGGCGTGGGGAGTCGGATTCCGGGTGGATACCAGCCAGACCTCTGACCTGGGATTCGATTATGGATGGGAAGACCTTGGATTCCTCGGGCATGCCCACCGCGTCACCCTTAATTTCAGCTATTAGGATGTAGTGGGCTGTGACAGCCATGGTTGAGGGAAAAAGAAAATTATATTTGATCACGCTGCTGCTGGGGGTGGTTTTAAGCGGAACGGCCAAAGGACAGTTTCTGCGGGGGGAAGGAGATTTCGAATTCTTCGTGGATGTCGCTTCCCTTCCCGAAGAGAAGGGCCTCACCCTGCAACTCATTCAAATCGCGGTACCTACCAGGGAGATTTATTACAAGAGTATATCCCCCCTTTACCACCAGGCCGCCCTGAAGGTGGAGATCGTTCTGCGGGACGGGGAGCAGACCGTTTTCGGGAAGGCCCTGGAGGTGCTGGACGTCCGGGAAAGAATCCCCTCCGCCGATGACCTGGCTTCCTTTATCTACTACGCGGACTCCTGCAGCGTGGTTCCCGGAAATTACCAGCTCAGCGTCCGCATTTCCGATCTACGGCGCAAGCAGAAAAAATACATTCTAGGGTTGATCGGGAGCAGTTTCCATGCCTCCGTTATCGAGCAGGCCGAGGTGAACGCCCCTTCCTATGACCGGAACAAGTTGGCGATCAGTGAGCCGATTCTGATCTGGTCGGCGGAGGGCGAGGGTAAATTCATCCCCAATCCGATGGGGATTTACGGTCTGAAGAATGACACCCTCTCCTTCATCAGCAGCGCCCTTTTGCCCGCTTCCGGTCCCTTCGGGCCGTTGCAGGCAAACCTTTCCGTACTCAATTATCAAGGGGAAATCGTCGACCAGAAAAACACCTCCTTGGCGTTCCGGAATGGACGTTCCCATATCCTGGGCAGATTCGACGTGAACACTTACCCGGCGGGGAATTACCGTTTGATCGTTGATATCCTGGATGAATCGGGCCTGTTGGCCTCGACCGGAAAAGATTTCACCGTGGCCTGGAAGCTTCTCAACTGGAGGAAACCGAGGCGGGACGTCCTGGTGGAAGCCCGGATCATCTTCGAGGACGATGACTACAACAAATTCCAGCAGGCCAGCATCGGCGAACAGGAAAGGATCCTGGATGAATTCTGGAAGTCCGTGGATCCCACCCCCCATACCGCGGTCAACGAAGTTTACGAGAAGTTCATGGCCCGTTTAAGTTACGCGGACAAGCATTTCAAGGGATTCACCCGGGGCGCCCTCACGGATATGGGACAGATCTTCATCCGTTTCGGCTCGCCCAACGAGGTGGTGGCCGAGAGCGTTCCCTTTAACCGGGAGGATCTAAACCAGGCTATTGATAAATTGAACGATAAATACAAGGTGGTTTTGCATCAAACCATGAAAGGTCCAGGCACGGAAGATTCGCAGGTTATCCGGGCCGCCGGAAATGTCAGCCGGCCCTACCGGGGCAGCGGCATGGATACCGGAGCATACGAATTGTGGGTCTACAACCTCAAGGGTGATCCCCTGCTGAAGAGGGACCAGTTGATGACCGTGGATTCCGGTCTCCGGTATTTATTCGTGGATAAAAACGGGGTGAGCGAGTATCAATTGGTCAGCACCTCGCAGGAGGACGAAGGTTCCGAAGTGACATCGGAAACCAACGAATAACCTGATTACACAGTTTATTACCGTTCGGAATTTTTGGTTGACAAGAGCACGGTCATTAAGTATTTTATTTTGAGTTATGAAGGTTGAGTGGTCTTTCTTTCGAACCTAAAAACGGGTGGTTATGCAGTCCCCGGTGAGAGAGATTGAACTTAAATCGGCATCAAAAACAGATCCGTATTTCGACGGATAAATCGATCAATTCATTTCGTTTATCGCAGGAGGAGCGCGTCGCATGGTACAGAGAAGGCCCTCGGTAAAAGCCATTATTATCCTATCCTTTCTAGTTCTGGTTTTCCTTTGTCCCCTGGTTGTCTCAGCGCAGGAAGCGGCCGAGGAAACGGAACCGCAATTCAGGGAGCAGTCCGACAGCGATTCTCTAGCCACGGCCAAAAATGATTCGGTCGCGGTCGCCACCGAAATCGAGAAAATGGCCGAGAAGAAAAGACTGGGATTCTTTCTATATAATCTCAAGCATAGCGGTATCGGCGAGAAGTACGTGGACGGCGGAAACTTCATGCACGCCCTGCTGCTGGCTTCCGTCGTCGGTTTCGTCTTTATAATCGAAAGGCTGGTAACCCTGGCGCGCGCCCGGGTGAACATCCGCAGGCTTTTGAACGAAACCCTGTCGGCCATGCGTTCCGAGGGAGTAGACGGCGCCATGAAAGTGTGCGAACGCACCCGGGGGCCGATCGCGGCGGTTATGCATTCCGGGCTGCTCCGCGCCGGCCGGGGTCCGGACGCGGTTAAGGAGGCCATCGAGACGGCGGGATCGATCGAGACCTCGTTCCTGGAAAGAGGTCTGGTGGCCATTGCCACGGTAGCTCAGGTGGCGCCGCTGCTCGGATTCCTGGGAACCGTATCCGGTATGATCAGCGCTTTTGCCGCTATCGCATCGGCGGAACAGGTCAGCGCCAAGGTAGTGGCTTCCGGTATCGAGGAGGCGCTCATCACCACCGCCACGGGACTGATTATAGCCATTCCCGCCAGTATCGGGCATTCCTTCTTCGTGTCCCAGATAGATAGATTCGTGTTGGAGATGGAGGAGGCTTCGGCGGAACTGGTTAATGAGCTTATCGAGATGGGTGTTTCGGACAGGTAATACCCGGAGCTGAATAATGATAAAGAAAAGAAGCAAAATATCTGCTGAATTCAATACCGCGTCCATGTCGGATATTAACTTCCTGCTGCTTATTTTCTTCCTGGTGAGCACCATGTTCGCGGTGGAGAAGGGTCTTCCCATGGCGCTTCCGGGACAGCAATCGAAATCGGTTAAGCTCAAGAAAGAGAATGTTCTCACCTTGCAGGCCTTCGCCAACGGTTCCATCGTGGCCCGGGGAACCGGACCGCTGGCTTTGCATGAAGTGCAGAGATTTATACAGAACAAGTTAATCCAGAATCCCAAGCTGGTTATCGTGATAGAGACCCATCCGGACGCCGATTACGGGCTGATGATCGATTTGTTGGATGAGCTGAGGCTGGCGGACGCCGAATATATTTCGTTGCGAACCATGAAAACCGGATCGTAGGGAGAAAAGACCGTGAAGATCGTAAAGAAACAGGGTGTGCAAAGCACCATACCGACCGGTTCAATGGCGGATATTATTTTCCTTCTCCTTATCTTCTTTATGGTTACCACTATTTTCAAGATGGAAGAGGGGCTTCCCATCAGGTTGCCCCGGGCCGAGTCGGGGAGCGAGCTGGACCGGGAAAGGCTGATCAATATCTGGGCGGACCGCTACAACCGGATTAGCATCAACGATAAGCTTATCCATGTGGATAATATCCAGGCGGTGATTACCTCCCGGTTTGAAGAGAATCCCCAGTTGGTGGTCGCCTTTAACGTCGATCACCGTACCCGGTACAGCCTGGTTTCGGATATCATGGATCAGTTGAAAGAGGCCAACGCGGTGAACGTGACATTCGTTTCCATGGGTGAAGAAGGTTCTTAAAAAATAAAGGGCGCCAGGATGGCCGTTGTAGCTGTAGCAAATGTTAAATTTAAAAAAGGGTATAACCGGTACCTGCTGAATTCCCTTTATGCCGCCATCGTTATGCATCTGCTGGCGTTCTATTTCGCGCCTCCCTTCGAGTTCAAGCCTTACGTGCTGAAGGAACAGGAATTCGTGGTGGTGGAGACGATCGACGACTTCGTGCTTCCGCCCCCACCGCAGGAGATCAGCCAGCCGGTGATCCCCATGGAGGCCGCCGAAGGAGAGGAAGTGGACGAGGACGCGGAGATCGCTCCCACCAGCTTTGACAAGATCGACAACCTGCCCCCGCCCCCCCCTCCGCCCTCCGAGACGGCAACGGATTTTTACGCCTTTGATGAACCGCCGGTACTGGTCAAGTACGTGCCCCCCCATTATCCCAACCTGGCCCAGCAGGCGGGAATCGAGGGAACGGTGCTGCTCCGGGTGTTGATCGGCACCGACGGCAGGGTGGTCAGCGCCGCCGTTCTCCAATCGGATGTTACCACGGCCATGGAAAAGGCCGCCATCGCGGCCGCCATGAAATTCATCTTCAAACCGGCCAAGCAGCGTACCGTTCCGGTCCCCGCGGCCATGGCGGTGCCGATCAGGTTCAAGCTTCACGGGGGATAGAAGCCTGTTCCGCGTTTGTCAGCCAGGGTATTTTGTGGCCCGGCTTCCGGCCGGGTTTTTTCATGAGGGGGGAGCGGTGAACAAGATCCCCGCCAGGTCCCGGATTCCTTTCCGGTTCGTTTAATAAGTTGACAGAGAACCTTATTTTATTGAAACTTAAGCCCTAATTAATACGTATCATATTTTAGCTATCGTGTTAAACCTGGTAACATATAGACGCAGAAAGGTCCGGAAATGAAACTAAGAAATAGGTGCTCCGGCGTGGTGTTTCTACTCTGGGGAATATTGATTCTGGGAATGGTTCGGTCCGCTAACGCCCAGACAGCTGGGGATAGGATCCTCTCGCTCAACGAGTGCATCTCGATCGCCCTGCAGAACAACCCGGATATCGGGATATCCGCCCAGGGCGTAATGAGGAACGAGAGCGGCCTTTTGAGCGCTTACGGAAACCTCCTCCCCAACGTTTCGGTGGATTATTCCATCGCCCACATGTTCTACGGCCCCTCCTCGGTCCAGTATGACGCCCAGGGCCGTCCGGTTCAGAACGACGGATTTGATTACGAATCGTTCTCCTTCGGAGTGTCTTCGAACCTTATTCTGTTCGATGGTTTGACCAATTACTACAACGTCAGGTCGGCCCGGAAAAACCGCCAGGCGGCCTGGGAGGAATTCAAATACAGCAAGGATATGCTGAGCGCCAACGTTATCCGCTCCTATTATAACCTGGTCCGGAACAAGATGCTGCTGGTGGTGCAGGAGGAAAGCATGGAGCAGGCCCGGCAGAACCTGGAAAGGTCCGAAGCCTTGCTCAAGGTGGGTTCGGCCACCCGGGCGGACGTGCTCAAGGCCAAGGTAAGGTATTCGAATACCCGGCTCACCAAGATCCGGACCAGAAACCAGATGGAGCTGGCCCGGGAGAATTTGGCCGCGCTTTTGAACCTGAAAGAGGAGTGGGGGGGAGGCGTGGACACGTCCCTGACCATAAACTTTACCGATCCCGGATTTCAGGAAGAGGTCGATTATGCTTTAAGCAACCGCCCCGATTTAAAGAGCCTGGATCTGTACCAGCAGGCGGCCGGAGCGCAAATTTCCTCCGCCCGGGGAGGATGGTTTCCCGTGCTGGGGGCGAATTTCCGCTACTCCTGGAACGATCGGCAGATGGCCGACAATTTGAATTTCTTCAAGGAAGAATACTCCTGGTATATCGCTGGATTCATGAGCGTTAATATATTCGACCGCTTCGTGACCAGTTCCCGGATAAAGGCGGCCCGCGCCAATCAACGGATAGCCGAATATAATCTGGAGAAATCGAAATTGGAGGCGGTCAAGGAGGTCAAGACCCTGGTGCTGGGCATACGGGAGGCCCGGGAAAGGATAACCGTGGCCTCGGAAACCGTGGAACAGGCGATGGAAGATTTACGACTGGCGGAGGAAAGATACCGGGTGGGGGCGGGGACCATGCTGGAAACGATCGACGCCCAGGTGGCACTGACCCAGGCCAAGGCGGATGTAATCGATGCCAAGTGTGATTACCTGGTGGCCACCGCGGATCTTTCCCGAGCCACGGGAAGAAGAATACAGTACTAGCGTTCCTAAGCGGGGGAGATATTTACATGTTAATCGAGGTCAATGGAGTAAAAAAGATATACGAAGTGGGTATACAGAAAATAGAGGCCGTGGCGGGAGTCGATCTCAAGATCGATAGAAACGAGTATATTTCGATCATGGGTCCTTCCGGTTCCGGCAAATCGACCTTTATGAATATCCTGGGATGCCTGGACACCCCCACCGCGGGAACCTATTTTCTTAACGGGAAAGAGGTAAGTAATCTGGAGGACGACGAGCTGGCCCGGATCAGGAACCGGGAGATCGGATTCGTGTTCCAGACCTTCAACCTGCTGCCCCGGGCGACGGCCATGCAGAATGTTGAACTCCCCTTGATCTACGGCGGGGTGCCCACCGAAAAAAGGCGGCAGAGGGCCAGGGAGGCGCTGGAATCGGTCGGTTTGGCGGACCGCGCCGATCACCGGCCCAACGAATTATCCGGCGGCCAGCGGCAGCGGGTGGCGATAGCCCGGGCCCTGGTGAACCGTCCTTCCATTATCCTGGCCGATGAGCCGACCGGGAACTTGGACAGTAAAACCGGCGAGGAAATCATGCAGATCTTTAAGAAGATACACCAGGCCGGGAACACGATCGTCATGGTTACCCATGAACAGTATATTGCCGAGCACTCACGCCGCGTCATTAGATTGCTGGACGGCAAGATCGAAGTGGATGAAAAGGTATCGCACTAGCCGTAATCCAAAAGGGAGGGCAGCCCCTCGATCCGCTCTGATCCGCGGGCGGCCCGGAAAAACCCGAAGCTTCCAATAGGGGGAACAGATGAAGAAGAAGTACCTGATCCTAATCGGCGTTATTGTGGTTGTCGCGATTTTCATTATTATCAACCTCAAAGCAAAAAAGGGAAAGGCATTAGAGGTTCAGGTGGAAGAGGTGGAACGCAGGGATCTTTCCATGCTGATTTCCGCTTCCGGTTCCATCCGTCCTAAGAAGCAGGTGGATATCAGCGCCAGCTCCATCGGCAAGGTGACCCGGGTGGCGGTCAAGGAAGGGGATGTCGTTACCAAGGGGCAATTCCTTATCCAGATTGATCCCATCCAGCTGGAATCCAACGTAGCCCAGCTGAATGCCGCTCTCGACGCCGCCAGGGCCAACGAGCAGCAGGCGCTGGTTCAATTGAACCAGTACCAGAAAGAACTGGATAGGGCCAAGAAGCTCATCCTGCAAGGGCATATAACCAACCGGGAATTGGACGCGGCCCAGACCAATTTCGATGTCGGCGTTTCCAACCTGGAAACGGCCCGCTATCAAATTGCCATGCAGAAGGCCCTGCTGGATAGCGCCCGGCACAACCTGCGGGAGGTCACCATCACGGCGGGGATGGAAGGGGTGGTCACCCGGCTGAACGTGGAAGAAGGTGAAATCGCCATCATGGGTACCCTCAACAATCCCGGCACCGTGCTGATGACCATCGCCGACTTGTCCACCATCGAGACCGAAGTGGAGGTGGACGAAACGGAAGTGGTCGATATAGAGCTGGGGGACAAGGCGAAGGTTACCCTGGATGCCTTCCCCGATACCTCCTACGTAGGCGAAGTGACCGAGTTGGGAAACAGCCCCATCCTCTCTTCTTCGGCTTCCGGGGCGCAGGGGGTGGATTTCAAGGTGGTGGTCACTATAACCGACAGGATTCTCAATGTCCGGCCGGGATTATCGGCGGACGCGGAGATCACCGCGGCCGAATGCAAGGATGGATTGAGTATACCCATCCAGAGTCTTACCGTAAGAAGGCAGAAGGACCTCAAGGATTACAAGAAAAGCGCCGATTCCACCGCGGTGAACGACGAGGAAAAGGGCCAGGATGAGATCGAGGGGGTATTCGTGGTGGAGGACGGCCGGGCCCGTTTCCGGCCGGTGGAGATCGGTATCTCCAGCCAGAAGTATTTCCAGGTGCTTTCCGGATTGGAGAGTGGGGAAAAGGTGGTCAGCGGAAATTTCAAGGCCATCCGCGATCTCAAGGACGGCCAGCGGGTCAAGGAAATCAAAAAGGCTAAAAAGAAAGATTAAACGTTATAAAGGAGGGGCGCCGGGATGGTTCGCCGTTCGCATTCCGCCGCCGTGCCAGTATGCTGATGTTCGAAGGTATACGTATCGCCCTGGGCGCCCTCCGGGAAAACAAGCTGCGCACCTTCCTCACCCTGCTCGGTAATATCGTGGGTACCATGTCGGTGATCGCGGTGGTTTCCCTGATCGGCGGTATCGACAATTATGTCAAGGAGAAGGTGGCCGGCGAGGGAAGCAATGTTTTCACGGTGGAGAGGGTGAATTTCTTCGAGGCCATCACCGATCTGGACGCCTTCCTGGACGCCCTGGCGCGTAACAAGGTAATCCGGCTCCAGGACGTTGAATACCTCCGGGACAAGATACCCTCTGCTTCCTATGTGGGGGCGGCCGCCAGCACCCGGGACGTGATCATCTACCGGGATTCATCGGCGGAGGGAATCAGCATTCGGGGAAGATCCGAGGAATACCCCATGATAGACAAGGCCGACCTGTTTATGGGCCGGCATATCTCCCGGTTGGAGGTGCAGCGCAGCGCCGCGGTGGCGGTGATCGGCTGGGACGTGTACCAGCATCTGTTCCAGGGACGCAATCCGCTGAGCAAGAAGATAAAGGTGGGCCGACGGCATTTCACCGTTATCGGGGTGGTGGAGGACCAGGGAACGCTCTTTGGAGAATCGCGGAACCGGTTTCTATATATCCCCATCAATACCTTTCTGAAAATATACGGTTCCCGGACCTCCCTGGAGGTCAAGGTCAAGGCGGCCGATATCACCCTCCTCAAGCAGGCGGTGGACGAGGCCACCATGGCCATGCGCATCCGGCACCGGCTGCGGCCCATGGAAAAGAACGATTTCAGTATCATCACTTCCCAGAACCTGATTTCACTGTGGGAAAAGATTTCCACCTCGATATTCAACGCCCTCATTTTCATCGTATCGATCGCCCTGGTGGTGGGGGGGGTGGTGCTGATGAACGTGATGCTCGTTTCGGTGACCGAGAGAACCCGCGAGGTGGGACTGAGGAAGGCGCTGGGGGCCAGAAAATCGAATATCATCTGGCAGTTTATCGTCGAAGCGGTGACCCTGTCGTTGATCGGAGGAATAATCGGAATCCTCATAGGGTTCACCATCGCCGCCGTCATCTCGCTGGTTTCTCCCCTGCCCTACATCATAGCTCCCTGGTCGATAGCGGCCGGACTGATAGTGACTTTCCTCATCGGTTTGATCTTCGGGACCTATCCGGCCAGCAAGGCCGCCAACCTGGATCCGGTGGTGGCCCTGCATCATGAGTAGGAGTTGATATGGATAAAGGCCGCAACCTTGAAACCTCCGCCCAGAGATCCACTCCCTCCAAACAGGTCTGGCGGGAGAATTTCAAACAGGCCCTCGGCGTCATCCGGCAACACCGGATGCGTTCCGGGCTGCTGATCTTGGGAGTGGCCATCGGGGTGACCACCGTGCTGGCCATGGTCACGGTCATGTCCGGATTGGGGGCCCGCGTAGAGGAAGATATCGTGGCGGCCAACACCCCCTATCTTTTTGTTTCCCGCTTCGATCCGATCAGCGGGGAGGACCGGGACGACATGTACCGGCGCAAACAGCTCACCCAGCAGGACGCGGAGGCCATCCAAGAGCAGTGCCAGACGGTGGATCGCGTCGATCTGAATATAGATCCCGGCGGCCGCATGAGGGTCTTGCGCTACGAGGGGGAACGAACCAACCTCATCCAGGTCTTCGGGGCTTCGCAGCACTTCGGTTCGATGTACAGCCTCCAGGTGGGCGAAGGAAGGTTTTACACCGACTTCGAGCTGGATAAAAATAGAAGAGTGATCGTGCTCGGGTTCGGGCCGGCCCGGGATCTTTTCCCCCACCGGGATCCGATCGGAAAATGGATCAAGATAGGGAACCATCAGTACCAGGTGATCGGTACCATGAAATCGCGGGAGCACATCATGGGCAGCATGAGCGACAACTTCGCGGTGATACCTTTTACCACCTACGAGAAGGATTTTTCCGACCGGTACGACGATTACCAGATCGGCATAACCATCAAACCCGAGTATACCCTGGAAGAAGGGAAGGAGGAGATCACCGCGCTTTTGCGCGCCCGGCGGAAGGTGGGGCCGGGAGAAAAAAGCGATTTCCATGTCACTACCTCGGAAGCCTTCAAAGATCTGCTCTCCAGTATAACCCGCTATATCGGGGTGGTCCTGGTGGTAATTTCCTCCATCGGATTGATGGTGGGCGGAATCGGAGTGATGAACATCATGCTGATCTCGGTGACCGAACGCACCCGGGAGGTGGGCATCCGGATGGCCATGGGAGCCAAACGCAAAGATATCCTGCAGCAATTCCTCATCGAAGCTTCCACCCTCACCGGCACCGGGGGAATCATCGGTATCGGACTGGGCCTGCTGGCGGCCCAGGGAGTGTCCAACTTGATCAAGTTCCCCTATTCGGTTCCCTTTATCTGGATCTTGATAGCCTTCTTTTTTTCGGCCTCCATCGGCCTGGTCTTCGGAATGTATCCCGCCAACCGGGCCGCCAAGATGGATCCGATAAAGGCCCTGCATTACGAATAGCCGCGTCCTTTACACAGCAAGAATTTATAAGGGTTGCCTCAATATAAACCGCGGTCTATAATACGATCCAGGAGGGTCTCTATGCGCGTGAACCGGAAGAAGCCGCTTCATTATTCCCGCTTATTTTCCCTTGCCCGGGGGGGACTGCTGTGGGCCGTGGCCGCGGCCCTGTCCCCCGCGGTCCTCGCTCAACCGCGGATCATGGCGGTAAGCGCTCCCTTTCAACTGGCGGTGAGCCAAGGAATAGACGATAAGAATGAACCATATCTGGTGGTGAATACCGCCATCGATTACCGGCGCCTGGTTTTTCTGAAAAAGGACGACCGCTACGAATCCCGTTACCGCATCATGCTGGATCTCATGGATAAAAAGGGGAGATCGATCCGCGGGGAGGTGTGGGAAAAGACCGAAACCACCTTCGAGTACGAGGTCACCAGATCCTCCACCTCCATGTCCACCACCGGCAAGAGCTTCGCCTTAGGACCGGGGGAATACAAGATCCGGGTGGCGATCGAGGTGGAACATACCTCGCTCAAGTATGAGCGGGAAACCGAAATAAATATTATCGGCCGGGAGAAGGGCGTGATCGGATTATCCGACCCGATTTTTTCGGTTCCGCTGAAGATAGAAGCGGCACGCAAGCCTCCCCGGGGGGAGATAGTCTTTTCCTCCCGCTCGGAGCCGGTAAAGGAAGAATACCGCGTGATACCGGAAGGGATCTTCGCCGACTTCGACTCCTGGCTGGGCATAACCTGTGAACTGGTATCACCCTTGCCCCAGGATCAGGGGGGGCAGTGTTTGGTCTCCACCCGCGTCACCGGAACCCGGGGAGCGGTCGAGTTCTATAACCGTCACCGGATAATCCTGGATGAAACCGGTCAGGCCGTTCTCTGCCTCCAACTGAACGTTGACGATCTCGCTCTCGGTTATCACAAGATCGCCATCACCGCCGAGGTGCCCGGAAGCGATAGAAGGGCTTCCGTGAACGGTCGTTTTCTGGTGTTGCTGAACCGGGGAATGCTGTTCGAGCATTTTGATCAAATGTACAAGCTGCTCTCCTATTTCAGCACGGAGGAAGAGCTGGCCGCCTTGAAGGACGCTCCGCCCGGGGAGCGGATGGAGGCGTGGTTTGAATTCTGGGATGCCAGGGATCCCACCCGGAGGGACGGAATGAACGAGAATCTGAGCGAATTCCTGCGCCGCCTGAAATATACCCTGGAGCATTTCACCTTTGCCCGGCCGGGATGGGATAGCGATATGGGGAGGATCTATATCAAATACGGGGAACCGGACAAGATTCAAGACCGCAGCGGCAGCCAATCCAGCTTCGGCAGATCTTTTCAGCTGTGGTACTACTATTCGGCCGGAATTGTCTTTATCTTCGAAGAATCGGTAGGGACCGGATTGTACCGTCTGGTGACCACCCGCACGATATAACGGAATATGCGTATCTATCCTTTACCTCTCTATCCGGATCCAGCACGGCATTCCCGGGCGCACTGGTTCCGGTCCCGGAGGGAGAAGCGGTCATCGGATAAGGGTGCGGCGGCCGTGGGAGGGGAATCGCTAGCGCCACCGCCGGGAAGACGCTCGGGGGTAGGGGGGGCCGTTATTGATTTCTGGCGGTCGTTTTTTCTACTGACCGGTTGCCTGCTGCCGGCCTGTACCGGCTCCGGGGATCCGCCCTTACTCCGCCTGGCCCTGCAGACCGAGCCGGCTACGCTCGATCCGGTGGCGGCGGTCGATTTCTCATCCGGCACCCTTTCATCCCTGATTCATTCCAATCTGGTCCGTTTTGACGCCGCGGGCCGGATAGTGCCCGATTTGGCCCGGGAATGGTCGATCTCCGAGGATGGCCGCAGGTACCGTTTCTCCCTCTTTCCGGCCAGATTTGCCAACGGCCGGCGGGTGACGGCCCGGGATGTGGTTTTTTCCTTCCGCCGTTTGCTCGATCCGGCCACCGTTTCGCCCCGCTGGTGGGTGCTGGAACCGGTCAAGAGCGCCGCATCTTTTCATGCCGGAAGTCCCTTTAGCGACGATTCAATGCTGGCCCTGGATGATTCGACCTTGGTGATAACGCTGGAAGGACCGACCGCCCACTTTCTCAGCCTTCTATCGATGCCCGCCGCGGGGGTGGTGTGCGCGGAAGAAGTAAGGGAGCGGGGAGCGGATTACGGGCGCCGGCCCTGCGGCAGCGGTCCCTGGAAACTCTCTTTCTGGCATGCCGGGGAAGAGATAAGGCTGGAAAAAAATTCCCACTGCCGGGAAATAAATGCATCGGTGGAAGGGATATCTTTCCGGATCTTACCGGAATCGATGACCCGCATCGCCGAATTCGAAGTGGGAAATTTGGATATACTGGAAGTCCCGGGGGCGGAGATAAACCACTGGAGAACGGCGGCCCCCGGACTCCTGCAGGCGGAGGAACTGCGGGTGGTCTATATCGGTTTGAACAACCGTAAACCGCCCTTGGACGATCCCCGCGTGCGCCGGGCCCTTAACCTGGCGGTGGATGTGGAAACGATAATCGCCCGGATTCTTTTCGGCGCTGGAAGGAGGTCGCGGGGACCGGTGCCCCCGGCGCTCCTCCCCTGGCCTACCGGGACCGATTTGTACCCGTACGATCCGGAAGAGGCCAGACGCCTTCTGAGCGAGGCCGGATTTCCGCATGGATTCAGTATGGAGATCTGGCAGCGGGAGAATCCGGAAGCGGGACGGATACTGGAAAGCGTGCAGGGATACCTGGCCCGGGTGGGGATCGAGGTGAAGATCGTGACCCGCGAATGGGGAGCTTTCAAACAGGCGGTGGACCGGGGCACGCCGGACGCCTTCTATCTCGATTGGTTCGCCGACTATCCGGACGCCGAGAATTTCCTCCAACCCCTCTTTCATTCATCCAACCGGGGGGGAGGCGGAAACCGCAGCGGGTACGCCAATTCCCGGGTGGATTCTTTGCTGGAAGAGGCCGCCGCGCAGGTCAACGCGGGGACCAGGACCCGCCTGTACCAGCGGGCGGAGGAGTTGATCTACCGGGACGCTCCCTGGATATTCCTTTGGTTTCCCATTAGGTACGAAGTCGTTTCGGAGAGGATAACCGGTTACCGGATACCCCTCATATTCAACGGCCGGCGCTTCCTGGAGGTGTCATTCAGCGGGAGGAGCGATCATTGATCAAGTTTGTCCTCCGGCGGATTATATTACTGGTGCCGATCCTGCTCGGAGTGGTGACGGTAACCTTCATCCTGATGTATGTCATTCCGGGAGATCCGGTTCTGGCCCTGGTGGGTGAAAGGTACGATGAAGAGACCCTGGAGGCCAAGAGACGGGAACTGGGGCTGGACCAGCCCCTCTTCAAGCAGTATTTAGGGTACCTGGGACGCGTATCCCGGATGGACCTGGGCCGCTCCTTCATCACCGGCCGTCCGGTCACCGAGAGCATAGCCGAGCGCTTTCCCCGCACCCTGACGCTGGCCCTGTCGGCCATGCTGCTGGCGGTGTCCGGGGGCATCCTGGCGGGGGCCCTGGCGGCCTGGGGGAGGTTTCCCTGGCTGGGCCGCTCGATGATGACCCTCTCGCTGGTGGGAGTGTCGATACCGGTCTTCTGGCTCGGATTATTGCTGATCTTCCTCTTTTCTATAAAGCTATCTCTTTTGCCACCATCCGGTTACGGCGGAGGATCCTGGCGCTACCTGATCCTTCCGGCCATTACCCTCTCCTTCGCTTCCCTGGCCACCATAGCCCGGGTGACCCGTTCCGGCTTCCTGGATACCGGGGGGGAAGATTTCGTTAGAACGGCCCGGGCCAAGGGCTTGGGGGAATCGAAGGTTTTAGGGAAACATATCCTGCGAAACGCTCTTATCCCGGTGGTCACGATCGTGGGTACCGATTTCGGCTCCTACCTGAGCGGTTCGGTCCTGACCGAGTCGATTTTCGGGTGGCCCGGTCTGGGCCGGTTCATCGTGCAGGCCATACTGAAAAGAGATTTCCCCGTCATCCAGGGTTCAATCCTCTTCATGGCGGTCCTTTTTGTTATTGTAAATCTTTTGGTGGACTTAAGTTACGGAATAATCGATCCGCGCGTCCGCCGGATGGGAGGGGCCTCATGAGGGGGCGCGGGCGAGCGGTCTTTTTCCGGAGGATCCCCGCCCTGGCGGGATTATCGATCCTGGCCCTGGTCATTATTTTATCACTGCTCTCTCCCCTGCTTTCCACTGCGCCCCCCGAGGAAATCGATCTCGACCGTTCCCTCCAGCCTCCTTCCCGGGAACACCCCTTCGGTACCGACCCGTTTGGAAGGGATGTGCTCTCCCGGGTGATGGCGGGGGGGCGGGTATCCCTGGGGGTCGGTTTTATGGCCCGGACGATATCGCTCCTGATCGGGCTTCTGCTCGGCACCCTGGCCGGATATGTCGGGGGACGCGTGGATTCCGTTATAATGCGCCTGGCGGATATAACCTTCGCTTTTCCCACCCTGCTCCTGTTGATCGCCATCATGGCGGTGGTATCCCCCGGCGTGGTATCACTTTTCGTGGCCCTGGGCGTGGTAGGTTGGGCCGCCCTGGCCCGGCTGGTCCGGGCCCAAGTGATGGCGGTACGGGAACGCGATTACGTGCGGGCGGCCCGGGCCTCCGGGGCCGGACACCTTAAGCTGATTACCAGGTACATCTTGCCGCAATGCCTCTCTCCCCTGGTGGTGGTATACACCCTGGGACTGGGTATGACGATTATGGCCGAGGCCAGTATCAGCTTCCTGGGGCTGGGAGTGCGCCCTCCCGCGCCGAGCTGGGGCGCAATGATTTCCGGGGGGATAGCCTTCATGCGCACCGCCCCCTGGCTGACCCTCTTCCCCGGCCTGGTATTGACAGTGACGGTCTGTTCCCTTAACCTGGTGGGCGACGGCCTAAGGGACGCGCTGGATCCCCGCATGGTCGTCGGCAAAAGAGATCTTAGCTTGTAAGTTGTATTAATATATGCATATACCGTGTTAGACCGGGCGGTGTTAAGTGAAGGTGCTGCTTCAAAAGATGGTGGAATTGATCTCGGCGGGCGAAAAAAAGCTGGGATTCGATTGGAGAACCAGCTGGTCGAGGGTAACCCCCGGCGAGAGGGATACCATCGATATCCTGGTCAGCCGGGAGGAGCTGATTCCCCTGATTACCGGTGAGGGGGGGGCGTTGTCGACGGAGGAGACCGGTCCGGGAAGGATTCGCCTGCTCTATCCGGAGGGCCAGAAGGTAGATCTGCGGGT
>JAFGPI010000230.1 GCA_016926065.1 Candidatus Krumholzibacteriota bacterium | reverse complement strand
TTCCAGGATGAGGACGGCTGCCCGGATCTGGATAATGATCTGGACGGAATTCTGGACGCCGATGACCAGTGCCCGAACGAACCGGAGACCTTCAACGGCTATATGGATGAGGACGGCTGCCCGGACGAACGTCCCCTGGAGGAGAAATTCATCCTCCGTGGAGTAACGTTTGAGAGCGGCTCGGCTTCCCTGACTCCGGATTCCTACGCCATACTGGACCGGGTGGTGAAATCGTTGATGGCATATCCGGAAGTCAGGATCGAGATAAGGGGATATACGGATAGCGTGGGAAGCTGGGAATCCAACTTGCGGTTGTCGCAGCGACGCGCGGATGCCGTCAAACAGTACTTAATCAATTCCGGGATAATGGCCGATAGGATACTGTCCCGGGGGTATGGAGAGGCGGATCCCATAGCTCCCAATACCACGGCCGCGGGGCGCGCCGAAAACCGGAGAATTGAATTTCACCGGCTGAACTGATGCCGGTGGTGGATGGGCGGATAAGAAAAGCGCCGCGGGGAGCTGATCCGCGGCGCTTTTTCTTAATCCTCACTACGGAGATTATTCCTCGCCCGTATCCGGCTCCTCATTTTTACTCTTCTGCCACAATTTTTCCTGTTCCTCCAGGGACAGCTCCTCCAGGTGGAGCCCCGAGTCACGCGCCGTTTTCTCCATCCACCGGAACCGTTGGATGAACTTGGCGGTGGTTCTGTCCAGAGCTCCCTCCGCGTCCACCTGTAATTGTCTGGCCAGGTTGATCAGGGTGAAGAAGAGGTCGCCGATTTCTTCCTTGATCGAACCTCGTTCCCCCGTATCGATGGAAGCTTTCAACTCGTCGATTTCCTCGTAGAGTTTATCTATGATTCCTTCATGATCGGGCCAATCAAAACCGGTTAGGGCCGCTTTTTTCTGTATAGCGGACGCTTTACGCACCGGCGGGTATACCGCGGGAATGGAAGAAAGCACGGAATTACCTGCGGTTACAGGGTTTTGTTCCTTTTTGATGCGTTCCCATTCGGCCAAGCTTTCGGTACGGTCAGCGGCGGAAGTGCGTCCGAAAACGTGGGGATGGCGGGCGATGATCTTTGCGTGAGCGTCGTGAATGATTTTGTTCAGCGGAGTAGTGGTTCTCTGTTGCATGAGTTCGTGAATGAATACTACCAGAAAGATAACATCCCCCAATTCTTCCTCGAGCTGCGCGGGATCGGTGGATTTTACCGCGTGTAGAAGCTCATAAGATTCATCGATCAGGTAGGATACCAAATCATCCAGTGATTGCTCCCGATCCCAGGGGCAGCCATTTTTCCCCCTTAAAACGCGTAAGGTGGCGCGCAGGGCTTCAATTTCTCCGTCTACGTTCCGCATGGCGATCAGCATTATATCCGATCTTGAATCTTATTTCAATTCCTGATATAATCCGGGTTTATTCTCTGTGGGAGGACGGTATTGGTATTAAAAAATATAATTATCCGCGGTGCCCGGCAGCACAACCTGAAAAATATAGATCTCACGCTGCCGCACCGGAAGGTCATCGCTATCACCGGTGTTTCCGGTTCCGGCAAGTCCTCCCTGGCGTTCGACACCATATACGCGGAAGGGCAGCGCCGCTATATCGAATCCCTCTCCACCTATGCCCGGCAATTCATCGAAAAACTCGATAGACCGGATCTGGACGGTATCTCGGGAATCAGTCCCACCATTGCCATAAAGCAGAAAAATACGGTCACCAGCGCCCGGTCCACCGTGGGTACGGCGACGGAGATATTGGATTACCTCAGGTTGCTGTACGCGAGAATCGGGAAGACCTTCTGCCCTCACTGCCACCGCGAAGTCAAGTCCTATTCTCCCAGCGAGGTAGCGGCCGAAGTGGTAGATATATTCAATGGCCAGCGCGTGTATATCTTAATTCCGTACGGTTTATTTTCCCCCCAGGAATGGGAAGCGAAAAGAGCCTATTTATCCTCCCGGGGATTCACCAAGGTGCTGGTGGACGGAAACGTGTGCCGCATCGACGAACTTGATATCGTTGGGGGCGGAGGAAAAACACTGGAATTGTTGTTGGACCGGATCGAAGTCAACCCAAGAAACTCGAGCCGGGTGGCTGAAGCGATAGAACTTGCCTACCGGGAACAGGCTGGAATGGCCGAAGTGGTGGAGTTTTCCGGAAAGAGGCGTTTCCGGTTCAGCTCCCTTCCCGTCTGTACCTCGTGCGGCAGGGCTTTTAATAAACCCAGTCCGTTATTATTTTCCTTCAATAGTCCTTACGGGGCCTGTCCCGAGTGTCGGGGATTCGGGAACCGTATGGAATTCTCCGAGGCGCTTATCGTGCCTGATGGATCCAAGACCCTGGAAGAGAGGGCCATCGATCCCTGGGCCCGGGAGCGGTTTGAATATTTCCATTACCAGATGTTGAAATTTTGCAGCCGGAAGGGAATCTCCGTCAGCGTACCCTGGGAGGACCTTTCTCCGGATGCGCGGCATCTGATCCTGGAGGGAGGAGACGACTATAGCGGGGTGGTGCCTTTTCTGGAGAAGATGCGGGAAAAAAAATATAAGAAGGGACATCGGTTTTTCACCCGCAAATACACGGAGTTTACTACCTGCCGCTCCTGTCGGGGAAGCCGGCTGAGGGAAGAAGCCGGCTACATCCTGATAAGCGGGCGAAAGATAAGCGACTTCGCCCGCATGCTTCCACATGAGATATTGGAGGTCCTCGACCAGGTGGATTTATCGGGCACGGAAAAGAAATTATCCAAAGATATATTCTCGGAGCTCCGATCACGGTTGGGATTTCTCATCGCAGTGGGATTGGAGTACTTGACCCTGGACCGTTTGACCAGGACCCTGTCGGGAGGCGAAGCCCAGAGAATAAATCTGGCCAATTCACTGGGAGCGAATCTGGTGGATACGCTGTATGTACTGGATGAACCATCGGTGGGGCTTCATGCGGCCGATAACGAGAAGTTGATATCCGTGGTGAAACGGCTCCGGGATATCGGTAATACGGTAATTATCGTGGAGCACGATCCATCGATCATACGATCGGCCGATTATATCGTGGACCTGGGCCCCGGTCCCGGTCAAGAAGGCGGAAGGGTGTTGTTTAGCGGAGGATTGGACGAAGCGTCAGGGGCGAAGGTGCCGGAATCTAAAACCTTGACCGGAGTATTCGGAAAGGGCATGCGGGTGCCTCCCACTCCTGACAAGAGAAAGCCGGTGGGATGGATATCTCTCCGGGGTGTGGGGGAGCACAATCTCAGGAACATCGACGTCGATGTTCCGCTGGGTAACCTGGTGTGCGTGACCGGGGTATCCGGTTCGGGTAAAAGCACCTTGGTAGTAGATGTCTTATACGCATTAATTAAAAGCCGGAGAATCCCCGGCAAACGGGTAAAGGTGAAGAAATTCACCGTTGACGGCGGGCCGGACAAGATCCTGCTGGTGGATCAGAGTCCTATCGGTTCCACCCCCCGGTCCAATCCCATAACCTATATCAAGGGATTTTCCTATATCCGCGAGGTTTTCGCCCGGCAGAAAAAGTCCATTCTGCGGGGGTACCTTCCGGGTAGGTTCAGCTTCAACAAGAGCGGGGGGCGCTGTCCGCGATGCCAGGGCATGGGATATAAGAAAGTGGAAATGCACTTCATGGCTGATATCTTCGTCCCCTGCGAAGAGTGTAATGGGCGGCGTTACAACCGGGATACCCTGGAAATAGAATTCCGGGGAAAAAATATCAGTGAAGTACTGGATCTGACCGTGGACGAGGCCATGCTATTTTTCGACGAGATTCCCGCCCTGGGGGAAAAACTCTGGGTGCTGTCGAAGGTCGGGTTGGGGTATCTCCGTCTGGGACAACCATCCAACACCCTGTCCGGAGGCGAGGCGCAAAGGATTAAAATCGGCCGGGAACTGGCGGAATCGGAAACCAGCAAGAACCTATACATAATGGACGAACCTACCACCGGTTTGCACATGAGCGACGTCGGCAGGTTGCTGAACGTCCTGGATGATTTGGTCGATGCGGGACATTCCCTAATCGTTATAGAACATAATATGGATGTCATCGCCCACGCGGATTATGTTATCGATCTGGGGCCCGGGGGGGGGGATAAGGGAGGCCTAGTTATCGCTTGTGGAGATCCCCTTAGCATTATAGAATCAGATGACTCGAAAACCGGCAAATACCTCAGGGAGTATTGGGGAAAATAAAGGGGGAAGGAATAAATGAAAATTCTGGTCACTGGAGGGGCGGGTTACATTGGGAGCGTGGTATCGGAATCTCTTCTCGATAAGGGATACCAGGTAATCGTTATAGACAACCTTTCCACCGGCCACAGGCAGGCGGTCGATACCCGGATTACCTTCCACCAGGGAGATATTACGGACCGGGAATTCCTCCGGCCCATCCTGAGGAGCGGGGTGGAGGCGGTATGTCATTTCGCCGCTTATTCCCAGGTAGGTGAATCGATGGTTGAGCCATTAAAGTACTATCGAAACAATGTGGGTGGAGCGATATCCCTCCTGGAAGAGATGCGGGATGCTGGGATCAGGCATTTTCTTTTCTCCTCCTCGGCCGCCGTGTATGGTGAGCCGGAAGAAGTGCCAATCACTGAAGAATCACGGCTAAACCCCGTCAATGCGTACGGAAACACCAAATGGACGATAGAAAAGATATTGGAGGATTGCCGGGAGGGGTGGGCATTAAACTCGCTTGCATTGAGGTATTTTAACGCGGCCGGGGCTTCCGCCCTTCACGGTGAAGATCACCGGCCGGAAACCCACCTGATCCCCCTTATATTAGACGCGGCCCTCTCCCCGGGTAGAGACCTGGTGGTATACGGTGATGATTACCCCACTCCCGATGGTACCTGCGTGAGGGATTATATCCATGTTAAGGATCTGGCGACGGCGCACGTCCTGGGCTTGGAGAAGCTCCGGGACGGGTATGCAGGTTCTCTAAACCTGGGAAACGGCCGGGGCTTCTCCGTGATGGAAGTCATTCAATCCGCCGGGGAAGTGACCGGACAGGATATACCTCACCGGATCGGAAAGAGACGGGCCGGCGATCCCGCTGTCCTGGTCGCTTCCTCCCGTAAAGCGGAGGCGGAGTTGGGTTGGAAAAGGATCTTTCCCGATGTCGGAAAGATAATCGAGGACGCCTGGAATTGGCGTAAAAAATTTCCCCGCGGATACCCGGATTGATATTCCGCGATTCATCGGCCGTAGCACACTGAAATATTTGCTCACCTTGGTTAATTATTTGCCAGGTATTATCTTCCCTCGCTCCCTGACCTCCGTTTTATACTTCAAGACACCTCCCTCTTCTCACCGATGCATTGCCATAAGTGTAGATTAATTAACTCCTTACGAGATTAGGGGCCGGTTCTTAAGTAAACTGAAGGCTCCCGCCGGGCAATATTGCTCGTGGCATGCTAGTTGCCCCTTAATCAAGCGAAAAAGTGTGTTAAGGGAAACTTATGAGCACTGCCGGGGATAATCGATGGTTGCCAGCGAACTGGTCCACATTCTGAGGAAGGTACGAACCCAAAAGCCGAAGACGATCCGTTCGGCTCTCAACGTGATCGAGAAGGCACTGCGGGATATTTATCAGTTCGAATCCTGCGTATTGGCTATACCGCTGAAACGGACTTTATACGTTACCCGGGGGATAGAGGGTATAAGCCGGGAAAATCTTTCCCGGGCCTTATCCTTACGGGGAAATCAGCCCTATAGATGGTTCTTTTTGAGCCCTGGTGAGCAGGTGGGGGATCCCGGCGGAAAGCCCGTATCCCTGCAGGTTACGCAAATTCCTATATATGATGAGCGAGAGAGGATAGGCTTTGTGGCCCTGGTACGGGGGAGTGAAAGAGCGCTCCCGCGGGAGGGCATTGCCGTCCCCGCCCTTTCCGAGGTACTATCCTCGATACTACTTCCGTTCCTTTCAATGTCCCATAGGCTTACTCCGGAATCGGACGCCGAGACCCTGCGTATCGAATTGCTGGAGGCGAGCCGGGATGAGATGATGATGCGGGAAGTATTGCTGCGGATGTTGGAGATATCCGGAGGGGAGTTTTGCGCCTACTACACGGAGGCCGACGAGGGATATACTCATATCATGCTGGACAGCAGGGAGCTTTCCATCCGTGTCCCCGATATCCGGAAAAAGATGAAAACCGCCTACCGCATGTTCACCAATCTCGACGCCCGGACTAATATCTGCCATGAAAAGGTTTATTACCGCAGCCGGGACAAGAACCTGGCCTATCTGGTGGGTAGTTCCAAGATCGAAAGCTACTTTCTGATACCGGTTATTTTCGATGTGAAGGTCAGAGGAGTGCTGTTCTTCGGCAGCGTCCGGGAGGACGCTTTTATCAGGGAAAATATTGCTCTCTTTCGCAATATGGCCGAAGAGCAGGAAGGACGCACTCCCCTGGTGTACCGCCTGGGAGGAGAGACGGAAATTCTCGAGAAGATTCTCGGCACCCTCCCTTACGGCGGGGCCATGGTTTCCTCGGGAGGTGCGATCACCGTCGTCAATGATCAGTTCGCGAGGATCTTGAATATCGAGGAGTCGATCCCGGATCGAATAGAGGAAATCGAAAAAGTATCGCCCTTTGATTTGCGGGGGATATGGGAGGAATTTTCCATCTTGGGAAAGGATGTGATAGACCGCGAACTGCGGGGGAAGGAAGATCCGGGTACCTGTCTTTCCGTTACCTGGGTCCGCTTGGAAGGATTAGCGGAAGATTCCGCCTCCCTGCTAATGATCAGCGATATCTCGGAAAGAAAACGCCTGGAAAGAGAGCAGGAATCGATTTTGGCCATCACGGCCCATGAATTCAGAATCCCCCTCACCGCCCTGAAGAATTCTCTGCGGATCATGTTGGATCGGCCTTCCGGAATGAAGGAAGATGGAGACGGCTTTCCCGCGGGGAAAACATTTTCCACCGGGCGGTTCCTGGAGACCGCTCTGCGTACGGTGGACAGGCTGGGGGTAATGGTGGATGGATTGGTCGACGCTTCATCCATCAGGGCCGGGGAGGAAGCGATCGATACCGGCCGGCATGACATTCGGTCTTTTATAGAAGAGGCTTCACATCTTTTCCTGCATTCGATGAGGAAAAAAGGAATTCGTTTCAGCGTTAATGTAGATCCGGGCACGCCTCCGCTGGTCTTTGACCGGAAGCTGATGGAACAGGTGATACAGAATCTGCTGTCGAACAGTTTGAAGCATGTCACCGGGGGAGGCAGCATCAGCATCAAAGTCGCCTCGGGGGATGAATTTCCCGGCGGATCGGCGGCGGACATATTGCGGGAACACATCCCCTCGGTGAAATTTGTCGACATCGAAATCAACGATACCGGTGGGGGATATTCCGCGGAGATAATTAAAACGGTGAATAATTCATTCGCGGACAGCGGCATGAAGGCGGCGAAAGGATTGGGTCTTTTTATCGCGGAGCGGCTGATGCGGAAGCAATATGGCAAGATGGTGGTGGAAAGCCCCGTCACCGGGGGTAGCACCTCGCATCTCTACCTTCCGGCGGATGAAGGATCGCGCGGAATCCTGGCAACCTTGAGAACGGTTGAAAAGACCGCGGTAAAAATGATTTCCCGGGGGCTTAATATCCGGTTGTATGTGTTCACCAAATCGGGTTGGGGATGTTGGCTTGAATTCGTTGAAGGCTGGAAAACGCAGCCGGTGGTCAATCCGCAACCGGAAGAGACCGACCGGCCGGGGATTTATTTCTGGCCCCTGGAAGGGCAGAGCGCACTGGCCATAAGCTCTCTGGACAAGTCCCTTCCTGCTCTGGCCTTTATGCGGAAGGGGAAGGGAGGGCTGAGATTGCTAAGCGGCGGCCTGGAGGATCACGTAAAAGCGGGATGGGCGAACTGCCCGCTGGAGGGGAAAGATTTTATCGGCTTGTTAAAGATTTCCTTGGAAAAATCGAAATTGGAAGAGAAGCAAATGGTATGGAAAGGAGAAGGAGGATGAACAATTACCGGATTCTCATCGTCGAAGATGATGAGGATATTGTAGAAACCGTGAAGTACTGTCTTGAATTGAGAGGATTCAGGGTGGACGTCGCCTACGACGGGTTGCACGCGTTGAGGAAAGCGCACAAGAATACATACGATCTGATGCTGCTCGATATCATGCTTCCCGGTAAAAATGGATATGAGGTTTCCAGGATTCTCAAACAGGAAATGGATGAAGGGAAGATCAAACCATTTAAGATTCTGGTTCTCACCGCCAGAAAGGTGGATAGCCCGGAGAGGGAAGACTTCCTGGCCACCTGGTCTAACGCCGACGAATATATGTATAAGCCCTTCGAACTGGATGATTTAGTGGAGAGAATCATCAGCCATCTGGAAGGCGAAAAGCTGAATCGGTAAAAGATGTAAGGTAACAGTGGAAGCGTTAGAAAATCCGCATGAGTATGACAGACCCTAAAGATAACTATGAGAGTCACCCTCCGGTGTATCTGGCCAGTGTGATCGAAAGTTCCCCGGTGGCGCTGATATCCTTGAATCCCCGCTTGAGAATCACCATGTTCAACCGGGCGGCACAGAAATTGACCGGTTACTCCTGCTATGAAATTGCTGGTTGCCGGATTAACCGGTTATTACGATTGAACCGCGTAAAAAACATAATCAAGATATTCAGGGAAAGGGAAAAGTCCACCAGGGAGGGGTATATCACCATGTTGACCGGGAAAGACCAAACTGAGATTCCGGTCAGGTTGAAGGTATCCCCTTTACTCGACTCCGAAAAGAATTTCCTGGGAGTACTGCTGCTGGCCACCGATCTACGCGAGATCAAACAATCTCAGGCCAAGCTTCTGGAAGCCGAGAGGCTGGCCGCCATCACCGAAACCGCGATCAGCGTGAATCATGAGATCAATAATCCCCTCTGCTCGATCCTGGGGAACACGCAGTTGATATTGATGGAAAAGGACAGGCTGGATCCCCAGGTGGTGAAGAAGTTGCGGAGCATCGAGAAGCAAATTTCCCGCATTCAGGAAATCGCCGAACGGCTGAGCAAAATAACCAAACCGGTCCTGAAGGAGTATATCGGGGGGAAAAAGATGCTGGATGTAGATCAATCCGAGATAAATGATGATGAAGTGCGCGCGAAGGGATAAGAAAGTATTGACAAAAAGCGAAAAATAAATAAGATTACCCTTCGTGGGAAGGTAGCTCAGTAGGTAGAGCAACGGATTGAAAATCCGTGTGTCGGGGGTTCAATTCCCTCCCTTCCCACCACCGTACTACACGGGGACGGGATCTCTTCCGGCTCCCGTTTTTTTTATTATGGGGGGCGGCGGGATTCCGGGGAGTCGGCCCTGGAGTTGAAGGGCGTCCCGGTACACCGCTATTTGCCGGTTCAGAACCAGCTTTTCGTCAAAAAATCTTTCCACCCTACGCCTGCCCTTTTCGCCCATGAGTATGCGTTTTCCCCTTTCGGTCATCAACTTTTCCAGCTTCCGTTCCAGTGAGGAAACATCCCCGGGAGCGAATAAATATCCGGTTTCTCCGTCAATCAGCTCTTCCCGGCATCCCCGGATATCGGTGGCGATTACCGGTAAAGCGCAGGCCATCGCTTCACAAATGGAGCGGGGCAAGCCTTCCCGGTAAGAGGGCAGGACGAAGATGTCACTGGCGGCCAGGATCCTCTCGATGTCGTTCCTGAATCCGAGTAGTTTTATCCTTTTATCCAGGTGGTGCCCGTCTATCAACAATTTTAACCGGTTGACGGTCGATCTATCCCGGTCACCGGCCATGGAGCAGTTGCCTATGACGAGGAGGGTGGAATTAGGGTGGCGCTCGGCCAGGGTTATATAAGCCCGGGCCAGGTCCAGCACTCCTTTCTCCTTAACCACCCTGCCGATGAAGGTAACCACTACCGACCGGAGGGGAATACCCAACTCCCCCCGGACCCGTTTTGCCAGCGAGGGAGCGGGTTTGAACCTGTCTGTATCCACTCCATTTCCGATATGGAATATGCGCGACGGATGGAGAAACCGTTTCCGCACCGCCTGGTCGGTGTCTTCCCGGCTCTGGCAGAAAAGGATATCAGTGGCCACGCGTCCCGCGGCGTATTCCAACAGCTCGAACAGCCCGCGTTGGAAAGGAGGCATGTTGTCGTGAAAATAAAAACCGTGCGCCGTATAGAATATTCGAGGAATCCCGGCTGTTTTGGCGGCCAATCTGCCGATAAAAGCGGCCAGCGGAGTGTGCAGATGCACCAGGTCGTAATCTCCCCTTTTAAGCAGAGCGTGGATACTGCGGAATGCCCTTACGATATTGAGGGGAGATAGATTACGCTCTATGGCGAGAGGATGAAAAGGGAAACCGTTTGATCTGATCAAATCGGAAGTGCCGGTGCCCAAGTCGGCCGCGGCACACTCCACCTGAAAGCCGCTATGGCGCAGCTCCCGCATCAGGGGCAGGAGTAAATTTTTTACCGCTATATCGACGCAGGCCATTTGCAGGACGCGGGGTGGATTTTGTATTCCTTTTGCCTTTGCCTTCTGAGGATTAATTTGATCCCCCAACTCCACCTCCGGATCACTTATATCTAAAATATTATTTTATAACAAACTGTCGTTCGTTGTGACTATAGTCCTTAATGCTGGAATTGATTTCGGCCGAATTGCTTTAAAGGTTTAGGTATTTCTTGTTGACAGGCGGGAAAACGCTGAATTATCTTAGAATGATCGGCAGCTTGACGGAAAGGATTTGTGATTTGGACCGGAACCTAATGGCCGCTATTACGGCGGCAGTCCAGATATATATTGAGACCGATGAAAAAAGCGTAAAAAAGCGTTTTGGCCCGATAGTCAGCCCCTGGAAGATGGGATCGCGGCGTGAGACTATGAGTAGAAACGTGTTTACGGAAAGGAGAAATCCCACCCGCGTACGTTTAAGAAGATTCTCCCTGCTGTGAGCAAGAACATACTCTAACTGATACCATGGAAAGCAGTATGCCAGCCAGTCAAGAAGTGCTTCAAGGCTTCAAAAAAATAGGAATCACGGACACCACCTTCCGGGATGGCCATCAGTCCACCTTGGCCACTCGGTTTCGTACGTCCGATATGCTGCCCGTTGCGGAAACAATGGATGAAATCGGTTTCCATTCGATGGAGGTATGGGGAGGCGCGACTTTCGACGTGGCCACGCGTTTTCTTAACGAAGATCCCTGGGAACGGCTGATTGAATTAAAGAAAAGGATTAAAAACACTCCCTTGCAGATGCTGCTCAGAGGGCAAAATCTGGTGGGGTATAGGAACTATGCCGACGATGTGGTGGAAGCGTTTATCTTGCAAGCGGCCGAGGCGGGGATTGATATATTTCGGGTATTCGACGCCCTCAATGATGAAAGAAATTTTGAGGCTTCTTTCCGGGTCATAAGGAAAGCCGGAAAACACATTCAGGGCACAATCTCCTATTCGCTGACCGAGCGCCGCCTGGGCGGCGAGGTGTTCAATCTCGATTATTACATTAAGAAAGCCAAGATCCTGGAAAAAATGGGCGCGGATTCACTCTGTATAAAGGATATGGCGGGATTGCTCAATCCTTATGATGCCTATGATCTTGTCCATGCCTTGAAGAATGAGGTCGGCATCCCCATTCAACTCCACAGCCACTATACCAGCGGGATGGCTTCCATGACCTATCTCAAGGGGATTGAAGCGGGAGTGGATGTAATCGACTGCGCCCTGGCGCCGTTTGGATTAAGGACCTCCGAGCCCGCCGTTGAGCCGATAATCGCCGCTCTTAAGGATACCGGCAGGGATACGGAACTCGACCTGGATAAACTCTTCAAGCTGGGATCCTATCTGGAAGGAGTTGCTCCCAAGTACCGGGGTTTTCTCAACCGCACCAAAATGGCCGTTATTGATACCGGGGTGCTGGAGCATCAGATTCCCGGCGGTATGCTGACCAACTTGGTCAATCAATTAAAGGAGGCGGATGCCCTGGATAAACTGGAGGAGGTATATAAAGAGCTTCCCCGGACCAGAAAAGAACTGGGATATCCCCCCCTGGTCACTCCCACCAGTCAGATCGTGGGTATCCAGGCCGTTCAGAACGTGCTCTTCGGGCGGTACAAGATGATCAGCGCGCAGGTGAAAGATTACGCCTATGGACTTTATGGAAAACCGCCGGTGAAGATGGACGCGAAGATACAGAAACTGGCGCTTAAGGGTTACCCGCGCGGAGAAAAACCGATTACCTGTAGGGCGGCGGATATGATTGAACCGGAGTTGGAAAAAGCACGGGAGGCGGTAAGGGGATTGGCGAAGAACGAGAGGGATGTGCTCATATATGCCCTCTATCCCACCACCGGTATGCGTTTTCTGAGATGGAAGTATGGTTTGGAAGAACCGCCCGCGGAGGTGAAGCCGATCACGCTGGAAGACGTGGAACGTGAAGATAAGCTGTTAAGCAAGGTTAAGGAAGGCAAGGTAAGCGTAGACGTTTCCGCGCACAAACGCCGCAAGGGCAGCGGGCTAAGATCCTTCAACGTTTTCGTGGGAGGAGAGTATTACAATATAGATGTCGAGGAAGTGGGGGGGAAACCGCGGGCCCGGGCGGCGGGAAACACCGCTCCCATCGTAAAAAAAAATCCTGGAAAGACGGAAGATTCTAAAGAAGGGGTTAAGGATAGCGAGGCCGTAGATATTCCCTCCGACGGGTCGGAGTTCACGCTTACCGCCCCCATGCCGGGTATGGTGATCAGCTTTGAGATCAAGGAGGGTGATAGTGTCAGCCAGGGAGATGTTCTGGTGATCTTGGAAGCGATGAAAATGCAGAATAGCTTGACTTCCAGCGTGGATGGAATAATTAAGTCTATAAAAGTGCAACCCGGAACATCGGTCGAAAAAAATCAAGTAATTCTGACCATTTCTCAGTGAAAAGAGGTTCACTATAGATTTCACAACGAAAAGGGTCCACCGCCTTAAGAGTCATCCGATATTATCGATCAAGGAAAGAAAAGAAATCTCTTTCACATTCAACGGCCAGGAGATGAAGGCCCGGGAGGGAGAAGTAATCACTTCGGCCCTGTTTGCCAATGGGATTAAGGTCTTCGGCCATCATCCCCGGGATGGCGCCCCGCAGGGAATATTCTGCGTGAACGGTCAATGCAGTCAATGCATGGTGTTGCTGAACGGAGTCCCGGTCAAGGGATGCATGACCACCCTGATGCCGGGGATGCATATAGAAAGCTGTGAGGGGGTGCCCGGACTGCCGGAAGATGACGCCCTGCCCGATTTCTCCGACCCCGAAACGATTGAAACGGACGTGCTGGTGATAGGGGGAGGGCCGGCGGGTATCAACGCGGCGAGGGAGTTGGGCATTTTGGGAATTGATACCTTGGTGGTGGACGACAAGAATGAGTTGGGTGGAAAGCTCACCCTGCAAACGCACCCCTTCTTCGGATCGAAGGATGACTGCTACGCCGGAATACGAGGAATCCATATCGCCCGGATACTCACCGCGGAGCTGGAGAAGCTGGAATCGGTGAAAACAATAAGAAACACCACCGCCGTGGGAGTTTTCCATGATGGGATCATCGGCATGTACGGGGAGGGCAAATATTTTCTGGTACGTCCCCGGGCGGTACTGGTTTCCTGCGGGGCCCGGGAAAAAACCCTGGCCTTTCCCGGTTGCGATCTTCCCGGAGTCTACGGCGCGGGAGCTTTCCAAACCCTGCTGAACCGCGATTTAATACTGCCCACGGAAAGGCTTTTCATCGTGGGGGGAGGCAACGTAGGATTGATTGCGGGGTATCACGCGATTCAGGCCGGTATCCAAGTGGTAGGTTTGGTTGAGGCCCTTCCCCACTGCGGGGGATACAAGGTGCACCTCGATAAGCTCAAACGATTGGGAGTACCGGTATTCACCTCCCATACCATTCTGGCCGCGGAGGGAGCCGATACCCTGGAAAGAATCATTATTTCCGGCATTGACGAAGGATTCAGGCCGATACCGGGAACGGAAAAAGAATACAATGTGGATACCCTGCTGATAGCCGTGGGTTTAACACCGGTGGATGAGCTGTACAAGAAAATGAGGGATTTCGGGATCGAATGCTACGCCTGCGGAGATTCCGAGGAAATAGCCGAAGCCTCCGCGGCCCTATTCAGCGGTAAAATAATAGGTCGAAAGATCGCCCGTTCTCTGGGGCATCCGGTCGAGATTCCCGCGGAATGGTATGCCACCGAGGAAGTGCTGAGAAGCAAACCCGGCAAGAAAATACCTTTTCAACCGGCCGATCAAAATATGCGGATGTATCCCCTTATCCGTTGCGTGGAAGAAATTCCCTGCGATCCCTGCGTGGATTCCTGTCCCCAAGGATCGATTATAATCGAGGAAGATTCGATAATGGGTCTGCCCGTTTTCCGGGGGGAATGCATCGGGTGCATGAAATGCGTTTCCGCCTGTCCGGCTCTTGCCATTACGGTTGTCCAACCCGACTACGATACCGCTAATGATACCGCCCTGGTCGTAATTCCCTACGAATTGGCATGGAATGATTTGGCCGAGGGCAAAGAGGTCCGTACCGTTGATATGGAGGGTAATCCGATCGGCGGGGGGAAAATAATAAAATTCAAAAAATCGGCACTGGATAAAAGCCGGATACTGGTTTTTCTTGAGGTACCGAGAAAAGATGCATTTCAAGCCGCCGGCTTCCTGGTTCAGGAAATCGAAAAAGGTCAAAAAGGTCCGGTTGTCACCGAAACGCTTCCCGATGATACGATCATTTGCCGTTGTGAAAGGATAACGGCGGGAGAGATAAGAGGGGAAATAAGAGCCGGCGTCAGGGACATGAACATACTCAAAGCCACCGTTCGCTCCGGGATGGGAGCCTGCGGCGGCAAATCCTGCACCGAATTGATATTGAAATTGTACCGCGATGAGGGTGTCGATCCGGCGGATGTGACCCTGCCCACGGAGAGACCGTTCGTGGCTGAGGTTCCTTTTTCAACCTTTGCCGGAGTGAAGGGAGAAAGGGGAGGGAAATGAGCCTCAATAAGTACGACGGCATAGTAATCGGCTCGGGTAGCGTGGGTACTCCCCTGGCATACTTCTTGGCCCTGGAGGGCTGGAGGATTTTGGTCCTGGACGGGAAAAAATCGCCGGGGCAGGGGCAAAACAAGGCCGCCATCGGAGGGGTTCGGGCCACCCATTCCGATCCCGCCAAGATCACCCTGTGCCTGCAAAGTATAGAAATCTTTTCGGGGTGGAAAGAAAAACACGGAACGGATATCGGTTGGATCGAGGGAGGCTATTGTTTTCCTATCTACACCGGCGAAGACGAAGCATCCCTTCGGAAACTGCTTCCGGTGCAAAAGAGCTTCGGATTGAATATTGATTGGGTGGGGCCGGAGAAAATAAAAGAACTAATACCCGGCATTAATGAGAAGGGACTCCGGGGAGGAACCTGGTCTCCCGGCGATGGACAAGTTTCTCCCCTGAAAGCAGTCGCGGCCTTCTGGAAGGAAAGCCGTGACCGGGGAGCCGAGTATCGATTCGACGAACCGGTGACGGATCTGATTATCTCCTCGCGGCGCCTGGAAGGAGTAATCACTCCGCGGGGTAAATATTACGCCGACGTGGTGGTTAATGCAGCCGGTGCCTACGCGAAGCAAATCGGAGAAATGGCGGGTATAGATATTCCGGTGGTTCCGGACAGTCACGAAGCGGGAATATCCGCCCCCCTGGAGCGCTTTATTGATCCGCTTATCGTGGATATCCGCCCCGGGCCCTGGGGGAAAACGTCCAATTTCTACTTCGGGCAGAATGACCGTGGTCAGGTGATTTTCTGTTACACTCCGCTGCGACCCCTAGTGGGCACCAACCGGGCGGTCACCTCCGAATTTATGCCTACCATCGCCAGGCGGATGATCGATCTCATTCCCCGTTTGAAAAACATGCTTATCCGGAGAGTATGGAGGGGGCTTTATCCCATGACTCCGGATGGAATCATCATCCTGGATAAAGTTAGGGAGCGGGAAGGATTTTACCTGGCGGCCGGAATGTGTGGTCAGGGTTTTATGCTGGGACCGGGAGTAGGATTGAATTTGGCCAATCTGATAGTCAGAGGAAAACCCTTGATCGATCCTGATATTTTTTCATCCCTTGGATTTCATAGGAATTTCCAGGCCCAGCGCTCAGAGGCCCTTAAATAACCGGTTATCCCAAGATCCGAGACCAAATCAATATATCCCTAAATATCATCCTCCAATCAACCGACATAACATTTGACAGCCGTGCCCTAAGGAGAGGTGTAAGCGGGTGAATGGCTTCCCTTCCCGGAAGAGTCGTTGATCCGTTCCTAGGACCGTGTGGTCGTCAGTCGGGGATAGGGGAGGGATGCGAAAAGGGTAATCAAATCACGGGAGAGGTTATGAAAAATATTTTGATTATAGAGGATAGCAGGTTGATTTCCGAGTTGCTCAGAACCGAACTCGAGGGAAGAGGTTTCCAATGCACGGTCGCGGCCGATGGTCTGGAAGGTCTACGGATCGCCAAGGAAATCCAGCCGGATATGTTACTGCTGGATGTCATGCTTCCTTCCATGAATGGTTTCAAGATATGCCGCCTATTAAAATTTGACAAACGGTTTAGAAATATTCCGGTGATCATGCTCACCACCAGATTGATGGAGGACGATGTAAAGACCGGAATTTCAAGCGGTGCCGACGCATATATTTCAAAACCGTTTGAAATCGAGGATCTTTTAAGCAAAATGAACGAACTATTCGCGGCGACGGTACGGAGTTAAAGGGAGAACCGGGCCATTCACCGGGGAGAGACCGGCTAAATTTATCACTCTCCGTATCCGGGACGGCATTTCCGGCGGATTGAACGCTCCGGCGTCAAGCACCCAGGAAGAAGACTGAAGATGGAATCGAAAGTAATTTCGTCGTTTCTCGAAAAGTTGGGTGAAGAACTGGTGGGGAGAGGTTTGATTACCCGAAACCAGCTCGATCAGGCGGGACGGAAGAAGATGGAGACGGGTGAAAATATGGGTGAAGTGCTGGTTCGCCTCGGATTTGTCAGTCAGCAGGAAATCAATAAATATATCGGCGATGGCCTGAATATCCCCCATATAGAATTGGAGCATTATGACATCGATCCGGAAGCGATTTTGCTGATCGACGAACAAACGGCCCGTAAATACAGGATCATTCCGTTATTTGAAATCGAAGATGTGATAACCATAGCCATGGTCGATCCCTTTGACATCTTTGCGATCGAAAAAGTAAGGGGGATGACGAATAAAGTCATCGAACCGGTGCTGGCTTCCGAGAATGATATCATGTCGGCGATCGATTCATTCTGGGGACGGGAGAAAAGACTCAACGAGTTCGTGGACGGACTAACCACCGACGGTACTTCCGATTATTCGCCCGATCCGGGCGCGGGCGGTCCGCCGGCGACTACTCTGGAGAATGATACACAGATTATTAATCTGGTTAATTCAATCTTCAACGACGCGGTGACCGGGGGAGCCAGTGACATTCACCTCGAACCGGAAGGGGACAGGATCAAGATCCGCTTCCGGGTAGATGGGATTCTACGTGAAGCTTCCTCCCTGGACATCGATTATCACTCGGCCCTGACCGGCAGGATAAAGTTTCTGGCCCGGATGGATATCGGGCAGAGAAGGCTACCGCTGGATGGTAAAATACATCTCATCTTGGATGACCGGAAGATAGACCTCAGGGTCTCCACCTATCCGGTGGTCAAAGGAGAAAAGATCCTTCTGCATATTCTAGATCCGGGAAGTGTAAGATCTGAATTGGATACCCTCGGTATCAGCCGGGATACAATTGTCAAGTATCGGGAAACGGTGAGTTGCGGCAATGGAGTTATCCTGGTTACCGGTCCCACCGGAAGCGGAAAGACAACCACCCTCTATTCGACCTTGAATGAGATAAAGGGGGAGCATCTAAATATCATGACCATCGAAGATCCGGTGGAATATGAAATGTCGGGAGTGAACCAGGGGCAGGTGGATGAAAAGGCCGGAATTACTTTTAGTTCCGCTTTAAGAGCGATTGTTCACCAGGACCCCGACGTAATTCTGGTGGGAGAAATAAGGGATCCTGAAACCGCCGCGCTGGCGGTTAGGGCCGGCCTAACCGGTCACTTGGTATTCAGCGCCCTGCACACCGATACCGCCGCCGGCGCTATCAGCCGGTTGAGGGACAGGGGAGTGGAACCTTTTCTGCTGGCCTCCACCATAAGGGGCATATTAGGGCAAAGGTTGGTCAGATTGATATGTTCCGATTGCCGGGAAGAGTATCGGCCCAGTGAGAGGGAATATCGATTACTGGGCCTCGAGGGATCGAAATCTCCTTCATTATTCCGCGGCGCCGGGTGTAAAAAATGCAATTCGAGCGGTTACCGGGGGAGGATCGGAATCTACGAGCTTCTAATCCCGGACCGGGAGATTAGGGAGTTGATCCTCTCCTCTGCCCCGGATACTATCGTGCAGGAGAAAGCGGTCGGTCAGGGCATGGTCACCCTGCGGGCGGACGGGGCGGATAAGGTTTTGCGGGGACTGACCACTTGTGACGAGGTAATCCGGGTAAGTTGACCGTAGTGGATTTACTAATACCGGTACCCGCTCCGCTAATCCTCGGTGGCGGGGATCACGTTTGCCGGTTCCCTTACCATTCCAGCGCGCCTGCTGTATCAGGAGAGGATATAGATAGATATTCTTGATCGGCTCAGAGAGGTTTTACAAACCCTCTCCCCGGGGGCGGGTTTGTCCGCTGTGTCTGTATAACCCGATCGAAATTGAAGTTATCCAGGGCAAAAGGTACGGCCGGGGACCCCGGGTCCCCGGCCGTGGAGAACAAGATGGCAGATAATCGAGACTATCTGAGCAGGATCATCTTCTTGGTGTTCTCGTAATCGTTTCCT
>JAFGPI010000229.1 GCA_016926065.1 Candidatus Krumholzibacteriota bacterium | reverse complement strand
CTGCTGGAGCTGAGGAACAACCGGCCCGAGGCGATCCCCCTGCCCCGGGGCAGCATCGATCTAACCCGAGGGCCGGTCATCATGGGGATTTTAAACGTGACCCCCGACAGTTTCAGCGACGGCGGAAGGTATATCGATCCGGACGCGGCCTGCGAAAAGGCCCTGTCCATGCAGGAAGCGGGGGCTTCCATAATCGACCTGGGGGGAGAGTCCAGCAGGCCGGGAGCCCGGGAGCTGAGCGGGGAGGAAGAGCTGGAAAGGGTCCTGCCGGTCTTGGAGAAACTTACTCCGCTCCTCTCTGTTCCCCTGTCCATCGACACGCGCAAAGCGGAAATCGCCCGGGCGGCCTTGGCGGCCGGGGCCGGAATTATCAACGACATCAGCGGATTGCGGCACGACCCGGAGATGCTTTCCGTCGCGCTGGAAGCGGGGGCGGCGGTCATCATCATGCATATGCGGGGAACGCCGGAGAACATGCAAGGGGATCCCCACTACCACGATGTTACCGGTGAAATTTACAAATGGTTTGATCAGAGGTGCCGGGACCTGATATCCCGAAAGCTGCCCCGCCGGAAAATAATCATTGACCCGGGAATAGGTTTCGGGAAAAGATTGGAAGACAACTTGGAGATACTGGGCCGGATCGGCGATTTTCATAGTTTGGGATTTCCGCTGCTGGTAGGTTATTCGAGGAAATCATTTATCGGTACGATCACCGGGCGCGAGCCGGAGGAGAGAAACTGGGGGGGATTTGCGGCTCTGGGTAAATGCCTGGACAGCGGGATTCAGATCATAAGGGTGCACGACGTTAAGGAAACGGCCGATTATTTAAAGGTCTGGTCGGCTATTGAAGGGAGGAGAGACCGCTCTTGAACTCATTCCAATTCAATCTCACCATCGATATACTTGACATCCTCATCGTCGCCTTCCTCTTCTACCGTTTATTCGTTTTAATCAAAGGCACCCGGGCCATCCAGATGTTTATCGGCCTTTTTCTAATCATCATGCTCTCTTTTATGGCTCAGTGGCTCAATCTCAACGCCTTGAACTGGATCCTGAGCAGCCTGAAAACCGTCTGGGTCATTACCTTCGTGATTCTTTTTCAACCGGAACTGCGCAAGGTGCTGACGCAGATCGGACAGAACCGTATCCTGGGTCTGTTCTTGAAAGTGGAAGGATCGGGAACCGTCAGTGAAATACTCAAGGCCTGCCAGCAGCTCACCCAGAAGGGCCTGGGTGGAATAATAGTTCTCGAACAGGACGTCGGCTTGAAAAATTACATTGAAACGGGCACCCCCCTGGACGCCAAGGTGACCGGCGATCTTTTGGTGACGATCTTCACTCCTCCCAGTCCCCTGCACGACGGGGCCGTCATCATCGAGAAAAACCGGATTGTGGCGGCCGGATGCATACTCCCCCTCTCGCAGAATCCGCGCCTGGGCCGCTCCCTCGGCACCCGGCACCGGGCCGGTCTGGGGCTTACCGAGGAAACCGATTCCATCGTAATAATCATCAGCGAAGAAACCAGAATGATCTCCCTGGCCAAGGAAGGCAAGCTCCAGCGAAAGCTCGACATCAACACCCTGCGCAGCCACCTGGTGGAACTCATCGGGATTAAATCCGAAGAAACCGTTCCCGCTACCGGATAAAGCGGATTCCCTTTTCCCCCGCCAAATTCTCTCCCCCCCGATTAATAATTCCCCCCGCGGCCGTCCCCCCCTTCATCCGGACCGAAAGTAAAAAGGAGTGACAACCCTTCCCCGCACATCCACACCGTCCCGGGCCGACACTCCCTTTCACACCTTCAAATATCCTCGGTCGGAGGCATCTTAACGCAAGGGAAATGCCGGGATCCGCCCCTTCCCGGCGCTCCACCCCAAACCATTCAATTTCAAGCAAATAAGACGACAGGCCGGAAAGAAGCGGGGGGCGGGACAAGACCCTCAACGTAAACGGAATGTGCGGGACGGGGGCCGGACGGGAGCTAAGCTCATAATTTCCAGGATTTATTCGTAGTCGATAAAACGTTAACCGGGTGGACGGCGGCACTCAGCTTTACGTGCTTTCCGTTATCCTGCCCGTTTCAATCAATCTGACCAGTTTTTGCACTATATCCTGATCAAATTTCTCAGTTTTCGTTCTCAGCTGCTCTATGGCCTCGGCATAGGAATGAGCCTTTCTATACGGCCGGTCGCTGGTTATGGCGTCAAAACTGTCCGCCACCGCGACGATTCTCGCCCCCAGGGAAATCTCATCCCCCTTTAACCCGTCAGGATATCCCTTCCCATCCAGGCGTTCATGATGGTGTCTGACCAGATCGCAGGCCGACTCGAGAAATTTCATATTCTTGATAATGTTGGCACCCACCTCGGGGTGGCTCCTCACTATCTCCCATTCATGATCAGTGAGTTCACCCGGTTTGTTCAGGATATTTTCATAGACACCGAGCTTGCCGATATCGTGCAGGGCGGCGCCGAAACTGACTATCTCCCTGGACTTCTTGTCCAATCCGATCTCCTCGGCCAGCAAATTGGCGTAACGCCCCACCCGTTCGGTGTGCCCCCGGGTGTATGAATCCTTGGCCTCGATAGTGGATACCAGCACCTTGATGGTGGAAAGGTAAGTTTCCTGCAGCTGAGCGTATAAGCGGGCGTTCTCCAAGCCGGTGGTAGCTGAGGTGCAAATAGACTTAATTAATTCCAGCTCATTCTTGGAATACTTTTGTTTATTGATCTTGCCGCCGATAAAGACTATTCCGGTGAGATCCGATTTAACCACCAGGGGGCAACAGTGGCTGAATCCCAGGTTCCGCATAAAATCCGCTTCCCGCTTAACATCTCCCTCCAGCCGATCGCTTCCTAGAAACAACACTTCCTGATTCCGCAGAATATATTTGGCCAATCCCACCGATCGGGACAACCGGAACGCACTCAGAATGCTGTCCTGAATACCTTTGCCTCCGGAATAGGTCAGGTAATCCTCATGGCTGCCGGTGGCGGAAAAGAGAGCGACCGGACTGCTCCCGAACTGGCCGATGATGGTCAGAAAAAAGATGTGCATTACCTCTTCCGGATCCTGCAGCCGGTTTAGATCCTGGCTGAGATCGAAAAGGGCCCGCATATCCAGCACCTTTTTCTTCAGCACCCGGTTGATTCTTTTATAATCTTCCTGCCCCTTCTGAATTTCACCTTCCAGCAATTCGTTCTGCGCCCGGAGATTCTTCCGACCGCTGGCCTGGGAGAGGAAACTATCCACCTTGGCCAGCACTTCCTTGACCGAAAACGGCTTTTTGATATAATCCTGCGCGCCTGATTTGAATCCTTCCATCATGGTATCGGGGATGGCATTGCCGGATATCATGATCACCGGCACATCCCGGTGGATATCCCTGCTCCTGATTTCATCGCAGACCTTGAATCCGTCCAGGCGGGGGAGGAGGACATCCAGAATCACCAAATCCGGTTTGAACCAGTCGAATTTTTTTAACGCATCCTCGCCATTGTAGGAGGATTCGGTGACATAGCCCCGGTTCTTCAGAGATTCCGTAATGATCTCCACCACGTTGGGATCATCATCTACAACCAGAACGTTTCCCTTTATCAATGTAAAGTCCTTTAAGAAGTTGAAACATCGAGATGCACCGATTTGGCTATTTCTCTTTCCATTATTTTTATGAATGAATTGGTTACTTCCCGGTCATAACGGATTCCGTAATTTTCCTTGAGGATATCCAGAGCCTCCCGGGCGGACAGCGCCGAGCGGTTCGGCCTTTCGTGAATCATGGCGGCGTAACTCTCCACCACGGATATGATTCTCGCGCCCAGGCATATTTCTTTTCCACGCAATCCCCGGGGATACCCTTCCCCGTTTAATCTTTCATGGTGGCTGACGACGATCTCCACCACGTGGTCGTTGAATTTCATCCGCCGCAGCATTTCCGCGCCGTCTTCCGGATGCTTTTTGATTATCCCCCATTCTTCCTTGGTCAATTCCCGGGGGCTTCTGACGATCAGATCGCTGACCTTGATCATTCCCATGTCCCTGAGCACGGTTCCGTAAACAAGATCCTTGAAATATTCATCCTGGTAGTTCATGTCCTTGGCGACCATTCCCACGTAGCGGGACACGAATTCCGAGGTACCTTTCAACAGAGTGTTTTCCTCGATCAGGGAAATCAGAGTTTTTACGATTCCCAGTGTTCTTTCGTTCTCATGCTCCATCATGACGGCGTTCTGGTAAGCGCCCCGCGCTATGTTGACCAGGATTTTCAGGAACTCGAAGTCTTCTTTCTTCATGCCCCGGCCGGCGATTCGTTTGCCCAGCATCACCAAACCGGAAGTTCCGTCTTTGTGGTTGAAGGGGCAAATATACTCGAATCCGCGTTCCCGCAGAAAATTTTTACCGTCCGTATCGCAGGGGAACAGATCCAGCGGCATCACTTCCGTGCCGTTGATGTTTCCCACCCGTTCGGATGTCAACTTTATCATGGCAATATCGTGCTCATCCATCCCCTTGCAGATGATCGGCTCGAAGTACTCTCCCCTTTTCTCGAAAAACGCCGCCGATTCCACCCCTCCCTGGGCGATGGAAGTGAGCAGGAATATATCCAGTAACTTTTTCTTATCCCGGATGGCGTTAAAATCAGCGCTTATGGAAAACAGTGTTTTCAGTTCCAGGATACGGCGTTTCAGTTTTCTGTTAAGCGTTTCGCTGTCATTTTCCTCATTTTCACTTTGATTGGATAAGGCGTCGAAGGGTGAGGTCGGATCCTCCAGCCAGGCCGGAGGCTGCGGATTTTTTTCCGAGCCGAAGATGTCTGCCAGGATACCTTCTTCGGGAATGGGTTCCGATTCCTCCTGGAGATGCTCGGAAACCGGAGGGGATGAAGAGTCACCTTCTGCCGCCGGGGATGCTTCGGACATTCCGTCGTATGCCATGAGGATCACGTCCGGATTGTTCTTCACTTCCCCTTTCTCCTCCACCGGGCCGGGCTCCGCTTCCCCGCGCCTGCCTTCTTCCGCCGGAGGCACCTCCTCCCCGGTCTTGGCCGGTCGAGAGGAAGGCGGTTTTTCATCCTGGTAGGCCTCTTCCAGAGAGGAATAAGTCGCTATCTCGGTCTGCTCATCCTGCAGGAATTCCAGAATGACCTTTTTGGTAATGATGAAACCGATCTGGTGGCCGCGCTCCTCCACCGTCTGAATAAAATTTCTGAGAATTTTCGCCACCCCGCCGCCCAGGGAGTTGAGCTCGGAAAAATCAAAGATCACTCTTTGAAAATCTCTCTTCAAGCATTCCTCGGTTAACTGCTCCACTTTTAGATTCTCGTGAAATCCGAGCTTGCCGGATATCCGAAAAACCACAATTCCGGGATTTCCCGTCTCCACTCTCTCAAATTTAGTCTTTTGCATCAATCTCTTCCCAAGTCCGGCATTATTCCGCGTAACCAGCTATTTCTTCCTGGGCCAGCCACCTGTCAAGTACACTCCGTAGAAAACGCCATTCACTACCGACCTTCTTAGCCGGGATCTTCTTCTCCTTGGCGAGGCGACATACCGTTTTAACGTGCATCTTTAGATACTCCGCCGCTTCCACCGATGTCATAACCTCGCTGGCGTCGTCATGCCCTCCGATGATGATGCTGCCGTAATCGTGCTGATGTTGTTTAACCATGACAACCTCTCTGTACTTGATGATCCAGTTCCGCCACCCGGTGACAAAACTGATTCGCCCGTATTAATGATTTATACACGCGAAATTTTTTCTTCTTCTCCATCTCTTACTTCGTCTACAAAGGAACTTGATTCTTCTATCGATCCATTCAATTCCTGGATCCAGTCGTACCGCTCCAGGGTCAGGCTGATATCCAGGATCGGGTATTCCCGCTCACCGAAATGCAAGTACCGGCGGGATAAGGATGCCCATTCACCCTCCGTGTGCTGTTCGAAGAGGCCTTCCATCTTCCCGCCTTCACCCTCAACGAATATACCGATCCTCTTTTCGGCCAATCCCAGCACCGCTATGTGACTACCTTCTTCCCCGGCGTCTATTTCCTCGGGGGCCAACTCATCTATGCGGCAGACCGGAACCCGGGATCCGTTCAACTCCAGGTAACCGCCGGTGGGATCCGGTTCGATTATCCCCTCTCCTTTATCCACCACGCAATCCACGCAGTGGGAGGGAACGGCGACCTCTAGGCCCGACATCGAAAAAATCCGATAGTCCGTCATCACGGTGGTCCGGGGATAGGTGAAACTAAACCTTCCCCCCCTGCCTTTATCAGGCTCGACCCATAACAGGCAATTAAGATTTCTGAGGATTCCCCGTAATTTCAGCAGGCTGGGGTAATAGGCCACCGGATCCTGACTGTCTATCTCCGAATCGCACAAGAAATCCGGACCGTTATCGCTGATCTTCGCCACCAGGTAGGATCCCCGGTTGACCAGTTCCATGTTCACTTCAACTTCCAAGCCATCCCCTTCCTCATGCATCCGGAAAATGTCAAAGATACAGCTCTCCAGGGCTACCGCCAGATCGGCGGCCAAAGCTCTCTCCATGGAAAAATTATCCGCACTTGAGCGGAGCTTGGTCTTCCAGTTTCGCAGCCGCCCCTGCATTTTCATGAAATCCTCTATCCCATCGAGGAGGGTGCCGCTGGCGACTTTTGATTTAAAGGTCCTACCCCTCTCCCCCCATAACCTGAGAATATTCCCTACCAGACCAAGAAAAAATTCACTTTCCCCGAAGGCCAGCTCGAGATCCCGCAGGCTTCCGGTATCTTGATCCGGCTGCTCCAAACAATCTAAAAGCCTTTGATCAACCTTTTCCAACGATTTGATCAATCTTTCCAAAGTGATGAAATGATTCCCCCCATCCGGGGAAACATCACTTTCCGGGGCATATTGTTCAGGCTCGCTCCGATCCCCCGTTTTGGCCGCCTCATCCTTTATCCCCACGGATATCTCACCTTCTCCGGAGGTGGCGTTATCCGGGCGTTCGAACGATTCATTCAGCAGAACCTTCAATTCCTCCTGCAGGCCGCCGAATGAATCCATCTGTTCGATCAATTCCATTCCCCCGGTCACTATCTCCGCGATAAACTGTTCTTCCGCCTCCAGAATCTCCGAAACGATCTGCGACAGCTGCTCATCCCAGGTGCGGCCGGAACGCGACGATTTCTCGAGCAATTCCCTAAACATCTCCAGGGTAAAACTCCACCTGGTAAGCCCAATCATTCTGGTGCTGCCTTCCAGAAGCCGGTTGGCGAAACAGGTCTTGTGGATGAGATCGGCGTCAATATCCCAACCGGGGCCATGCGCCATCAGATCGTTGAGCTTGGCAATATGATCGTTGACCTGCTCGCCGAATAGCTGTTTATTTTCCTCGTTTAACAGTACCAAGATGTCTCACCTCAGTGGTTGTTTTATGCTTCTTCCACGTACTCGACGGCTCCCAGCTCAAAAAGGTCATAAACCCGCCCTTCCTCCTCCTGTTCCGGAGAGGCCGGGGAGGCGCCGGAGGAAACTTGCTTCTGCCTTTCCAGAGCCTGATCCAAGGAGGAGGAGATATGGATTTCTTTCTCCCACGCCATTCCCCCGCGCTCGGCGGCCGGGGAGGGAGCGCCGGTGTCCGGCCCGGCCTCCGGATAGTCTTCCGGCTCGGTTTCCATCTTGTCTTTCCCGGGGT
>JAFGPI010000228.1 GCA_016926065.1 Candidatus Krumholzibacteriota bacterium | reverse complement strand
GATGGCCAGCGGTCTCTCCCGCAGTTTTTCATCCCCCCCGGCCACGGTGGAGAGCATGCGGTGCATCACCGGGAACGATTGGCTGCGGAAAGTCCCCGTCACCACCGGCTTGGAAGAGTGTAAAAGGGCGATATATAACCGGTACTCGTCCGCTATCCCCTCCGGCACATCGGCGGAGATCACTCCCGTGCTCTGGGCTGCATAGTGGGGGAGGGCGTCGATGAGAGTGGAGAACTCGACCAGGTCGGCCGTCGCGGGCAGGCGGGCGTCTCCCCGCTCGTAATCGTAGAGGCGTAGCGCCGCCGAACCGGGATTGAAATGGATCCGGTCCTCCCCCAGGTCCATGGCCACCTCGCCCCGCCGGTCATAAAGCTTAATCCTGGCCGGGGCGGTCTCCAACGCCTTTGTTACCAGGTCGGGAGGGATATAGGCCCGGCCCTTCTCCCGGTCTATCCGGGCACCCGCCCCGTCCAGCAGGGATAGGGCTTCATCATTTTCGACAAAGACTCCGACCTTTTCCAGTATGGTTATAGCCTCTTCGATAATCTTTTTTCTGGTTTCCTCTGTGAACCACTTTACCCGCGGGGTCAAACTCATTGCCTCACTCTCCTTTACCGGTTTCTGGCGATATCTTGTCGGGCTCCGGCGGAATCCTCGGCGGCCGTGGTCGCGGCCGCTCCCACCCGTAATCACCGGTCGGTGATTCGGAAGGGACAGATGTCCAGGTCGCAGTTTTCACAGGAGTTTTCACTTCTCAACCGAACCGGATTCCTGTCTATATGCACCGCAAAAGATATCGATTTGCGGGGTATCATCATGCAGCTGGGAGAAAGTTCCACTCCTATCCGACCGGCGGGAAGCAGGGCGAAAAGGGATTTCTGCTCCCCCACGTCCCAATCCCCGTACCCGGGGCTCGCCCGGCACGATGTCTTCAGCCCTTCGGCGGCCGCCTGCTCCTTGAAGATCCCGTCGATATGGGAGGCCACCGCCTCGGCCGCCACCGAACCGGCCGCGTCCAGGATCACCGCCTCCAGCAACTGGTCCCGGTCCATCAGCCTCTTGACCTCTTTTTCCAGCGCCGGGCCGATGGTGCAGACGCAGAAGGCCATCCGCTCCAGTTCCCGGAAGAGGGAGGAGCCGGGCAGGCTTTTCCCCGGGGCAATGACGTATATACCCCGGGGCCTGACCAGTACTCCCGCCCGGTCGAGGGAAAGATCCAACACTCCCTGGAACCGTTTTATCTGCCCGGAGCTGGCCCTCTTTCCGTTCTCCAGGTACCGGATCACCTCGTTCGCCGCTATCTTAACGCTGAATTTATCCAGAATCACCGGTTCCATCTGCTATATTTTCCTATTTCCGGCCGTCCAGGTAATCGCGGATGGCCCGGATGAAACGAGGATCGGTCCCACAGCAACCGCCCACCGCGTTGGCCCCCGCTTCGATCATGCGGGCGGTATCGCCGGCGAAATCCCCGGGAGGCTGCCGGTATACCGCCCGGCCGTTCTCCATCTCCGGGTGGCCGGCGTTGGGTTGAAAGAGCAGCGGCAATCCGGTGTTGTCCCGGAACTCGGAAACCAGGCCGATCATCTTATCGCTGGTGAGGGTGCAATTGGCGCCTATCATGTCGGCCCCCTCGGCCTCCAGCACCGCGGCGGCCTTCCGGGGGGTATCTCCCACCAGGGTGAAATAACCCCGGGATTTTAGATCGAACGTCAGCTCCACCACCGCCGGCTTGTCCGAAACTTCCCTCACCGCCCGCAGGGCCTCCACCGCTTCGCGCAAATCGTACATGGTCTCGATCAGGAACAGGTCCACTCCCCCGCGCTCCAGGGCCCGGGCCTGCTCGCGGAAGGTGTCCCGGGCCATTGCCGGCGTGAGCCTGCCCATGGGCGAGAAAAGCTCCCCGCAGGGTCCCATGTCTCCGGCCACGAAACGATCCTCGGCTCCTTCGCCCTCCAGGGCCTCCCGGACCAGCCGCGCCGCCGCTTCGTTTACCCCGGCCGGATCAAGCTTTTTCCCGGCCGCGGAGGCGCCGAGTTTAAGTCCGGTGGCGCCGAAGGTGTTGGTCTGAATGACCTCCGCCCCGGCCTGGAGGTAGGCGGCGTGGATGGCGATTATCCGGTCCGGGCGTTCCAGGTTCCACTGCTCCGGGATCTCTCCCTCTCCCAGGCCGGCCGCGATAAGCATGCTGCCCATGCCTCCGTCGAAGAGAACCACCCGCTTATTTATTATCTCTCTAAAATCAGTATCCACTGTCCGCGCCCCTTCCTCTTCAGCCGCCGATCACCCTGCCGGCCAAGGCCACGGCCGCCACCGCGTCACCCGCGTACCCGTCGGCGCCGATATCCAGGGCCCACTTTTCATCGCAGGGCGCCCCGCCCACGATCACCTTGATCCTGTCCCGCAGGGAACGCCTGTCCAGTTCTTCTATCACTTTCTTCTGTCCCGGCATGGTGGTGGTCAAGAGGGCCGAAATGGCTATACAATCGGCCTTTTTACCCTCCGCCTCGTCCACGAACCTTTGCACCGGCACATCCGCTCCCAGATCAAGGATACCGAAGCCGTTGGCCGAGAGCATGGTGGCCACCAGGGTCTTGCCGATGTCGTGAATGTCCCCCTCTATGGTTCCGATCACTACCAGGCCGGCTTTGGTCTGCTCATGGCCTCCGCTTTCCAGGGCGGGCTGGAGAATGGCCATGGCCTTTTTCATGGCCTCGGCCCCCATCACCAGTTCGGGAAGAAACAAGGTTCCCTCCTCCCACAGCCGGCCCACCTCCCGGATGCCCTTGACGAATCCCTTATCGATTACTTCCAGTAAAGGATAATCCTTATCCAAGGTGAGCCGGGCCAGTTTCTCGGCCTGCCGGTCATCCCCTTCCAGAACCGCCTGGGCGCATTTTTTCAGATGTTCGATCATTTTTATCCTCCGCTCACTAATCCCTATTTCGAATAATCAGGTATGCCCGTATACGCAGGTGATGTCAAGATTCTTTTATCGATTCCCCCGGGCACCAGTGGGCGGAGGAATAATATCACCTTTACCTGCCCCGGGGGTAGTAATTTTCCCGCTGGTGCGCCGCGGGGCCCGCCCGGGCCCCGCGGCGCGGAAGAAGCGCGAGGGAAGGGAGGGCCCCTTCCCTTATCCTTTAAAGAAGAATAGGGTCAGGATCACCAATGCCAGCAGGGCGATAAAGGAAAAGGATATTATCGCCGCCAGGGCCAGGGTGCGTTCAAACATCAAGCGCTTGGCCTCCTTGAAATCTCCCATCTTGTCCTCCTCGGTGAGTGGAACGGGTACGTTGCCGGGCAATTTAGCGGCCTCCGACTTTTTAGCCATATCCGCCAGCTCGGGATCGGTTTCCAGGTATCTCTCCACCAGGACCCGGGTATCCGCGCTGGCTTCATCGGCCAGGTACAGGGGCAGCAAATCCAGTATCACATCTCTGGTAATTTCCATATCAAGCACCTTCCCTCCGCATGCGATCGGTTATCAGTCTCTTGCGCGCCCGGTGCACCTTTACCTTGGCGGCGGCCAGGGACAGCCCCAGCACCCGGGCGATTTCCGCGTAGGGCAACTCATGCTGCACCCGCAGGATGAAGGCCGCCCGGTCTATTTCCGGCAAGGACTGCAACACGATTTTTACCCGATCCAATTCCGACCGGGACTCCAGGAGCCGGTCCGGTCCGGGTGCGGGATCGTAATAGAGATCTTCCAGGGCTACCTGGCGCTTTTTCTTCCTCCGTCGCTCCAGGCATACATTTCTGGCGATGGTGAACAGGTAGGCCTTCAAGGTTTCGGTGCGCACCACGCTTCTTCTCACCCAGGCGCGGATGAGTGTCTCGGAAGTGATGTCCTCCGCCTCCGGCCCGTCGCCCGACAGCCAGAAGGCGAACCGGTAGACCTCCGCGGCATAATTCTCATATAGGTTCTGGAAGCTGAGCATACTCCCCGTTTCCATGTTGAGCCGGACGCAGGTTGCCTCGTCTAAAGATAATATGCACCAGGACGCGAAAAGTTACATATATCTAGTTCACCCCTTTTTCCTTTACCCCGCATATATTTTTAGTGTATACTGTTTGCGGAAAGCAAAGAAATGGATAGCAATATTTTAATCTGAAATCAAAAAACCGCCGGCCGGGCCCCATTAGCCCGCGGAGGGAACGGTTTCTCTCTTTGGCGGGGGGAGGCCGGGAGCGGGCGCTTTCCGCGTGGCCGAATCGCGGGAAGGGACCAGGCCTTGCTTGAAACGAGCACCCAAACAAAGCCCGTGCAGCTTGAATCCTGGAACGAGGAACAGGCCGCCATGGCCGGTTATATCCGGCGGCACTTTCTCCCCGGAAAACCCCTGAATATTCTGGAAGCCGGGTGCGGGCTCAGCTGGGGGTTGGATCTCGACGATGTGAAATATACCTTGACCGGCGTCGACATCGACCGGCACGCCCTGGAGATAAGAAAGAACCGGCAGCGGGACATGGACATAGCGATCCTGGGAGATCTGCGCGCCGTGCCGTTGGAAAGCAACAGCTACGACGTTATCTTCAGCTCCTACGTGCTGGAACATATCAACGGCGCGGAGCGGGTGATGGAAAATTTTATCCGCTGGTTGAAGCCGAACGGCATCCTGATCCTGCGGATCCCGAACCGGGACTCGGCGCGGGGTTTCCTTACCCGGATATCCCCCTTCTGGTTCCACGTTTTTTATAAAAAACATGTCCAGGGCCTCAAGGATGCCGGCAAGCCCGGCCACGCCCCTTTCCCCACCTTCCTGGACCGGGTTGTTTCCCGCAAGGGCATCCGGAATTTTTGCCGTGACCACTGCCTGGAAATAATGGCTGAATTTAACGGAGGCCGCGATTGCCAGAAGCACCGGGTTCGCTGGTTCTGTTCCCGGCTGTTACTGTGGGCGATATGTTTCCTGACCTGCGGGGCGTTATCGGCCAAGAATTCGGTGCTGATATACGTAATAAAAAAATCTTCGGCCGGCGGGGATGGAAGACCACTCCCCCTGGAAGGTGAACCGGCGTGGGGCCGTCCCGAAAGTACCACCTCCCCCCCGGGCCGG
>JAFGPI010000227.1 GCA_016926065.1 Candidatus Krumholzibacteriota bacterium | reverse complement strand
TGGAGACCCCCCATTTCGAGATCATCTTCCCCGCCGAGCTGGAGAACGAGGCCCAGCGGGTGGCGAACCTGGTGGAATATTATACCCACCGCCATGAGAGCACCATGAAATCTAGCTACAGCGGCATCCCCCTGGTCCTTATCAACCAGCACAGCGCCTCCAACGGCTTCGTCTCGCACGCTCCCCTGCTGGCCCACTGGTTCAGCACCCCCTCGGCCCTGGCTAACATGGAATGGTACGACTTGCTGGCCGTACACGAGGGGCGGCATATAGTCCAGAACCGGAAGCTTAATAGCGGCTTCGGGAAAAGAATCTGGTCCTACTGCTTCGGGGACGTGGGAACCTCCGCCTTCACCTTGCTCTACATCCCGGCCTGGTTCATGGAGGGAGACGCCGTGCTGGCCGAAACGATCTTCACCGGCGGCGGGCGGGGACGGCTCTCCTCCTTCAACCTCTGGCGCCGCACCCAGGAGCTTAACTACCGGCGCTACTCCTACGAGATCGCCAATCTGGGATCGTACGAGGATCCCTTTATCATCGCCGATCACTACCAGCTCGGATACCTGATGGTAACCCACGCCTGCCGGAAATACGGAGCCGATGTGTGGGAAAGGGTGCTGGAGAAAACCGGTAAATACATAGTCTACCCCACATTCGACCGGGCCCTCACCAAGGTCACCGGCAGGAATATACGCGGGCTCTACCGGGACACCCTCGACGATCTGAGGAACATCTGGAGGGAACAGGAGAAAGACTTGATCCTCACTCCCGCCGATCCGGCCGGGCCCGCCCCCCGGGGCCCCTGGACCTACTATCTCAATCCGCTGGCGGTGGAGGACGATATCCTGGCCTTGAAGCTCGATCCCGACAACCTCTGCTCCCTGGTGCGCCTAAACGGCCGGGGAGAGGAATCTATCCGGGAGCTTCCCTTCACCCTCTCTTTCCTGGCCCTCTATTACGGTGAGAGAACGGTTTCCCAGGCGGCGGGCAAGCTCTGCTATCTTAACGCTATCCCCGATATCCGGTGGGGGTACCGCAGCTTTTCCGATATCATGGTGCTGGATATCGCTTCCGGGGAAGAGCGAAAGATCACCCGAAAGGGGAAGTACACCAGTTGTGTCATTTCCCCCGATGGAAACCTGATTGCGGCGGTGGAATTTACCCCCCGGAGGATATGTAACCTGAAGATTATCTCTTCCCTGACCGGGGAGACGGAAAACTCGTACTCTCTGCCGCGGGGGGAGTTCGCCCACGATCCGGCCTGGTCGCCCGATGGTGAAAGAATCGCCTTCGTATCCCTCGGCGACAGGGGCAACGCCGTCAAGATACTCGACCTCTCTCCCGGCTCGCTGGAAACGGTGATCGATCATACCGGAGATGAGAAATTCAATTCCCCCATCCTTTATAAAAACTTTCTCCTCTACAAATCGGATTATTCGGGGATAGATAATATCTACGCCGTCGATCTCTACTCCGGGGAACGTTACCAGATCACTTCCCGCCCCTACGGCGCCCATCTGCCGGAGATATCGATCGCCGGATCCCGGCTGTACTTTTGCGATTACCTCCCCCGGGGATACCGGATAACCAGCCAAACCCTGGATAGAAGCGCCTGGACCCCGCTGGAAAAAACCAAGGTCTTTTCCACCGATTATTTCCGGCCGGTGCGGGAATCCCTGGTCAAGGGAAAATTCACTCCTCCGCCGGAGAAAAAATACGAAGTGAAGAAGTACCATCCCCTCCGCCACTGCCTCAATCTGCACAGTAGATTTCCCAGCATGAGCGTCGATGATGAGGATATCGAATTCTACCTGCTCTCCAACGATCCCCTGCTCACCACCCAGGCCCTTTTCGGCTACCGTTACAACTACCGCAAGAGCAGCGGCTCGGTGAATCTCGATCTGGACTACGCCGCCCACTTCCCGGTGATCAGGTTGGGAGGAGAGTACGGGAGGAGGGCCGAACCGGTGGATGACGACCACGATCTTTTCCAGACCTGGAGGGAGCTGGAAGGAAGGGTGGGAGTCAGGTTTCCCCTCAACCTTTCCCGGGGCCGCCACTACACCTATCTGGGATTCGGAAGCTACCTGCGGCACCGGGAGATCCGCGACCGCTTCTCCGACAGCGGTCCGGTGGACCGAAACTACGCGATAGAATCGCTCTATCATTTCGTCACCTTCTCCCGCGCCCGGCAAAAGGCCGTGCACGACATCTATCCCGCCCTAGCCTATGATCTATACCTATCCCACCAACACACGCTGCGGTACAGCGACTACCGGGGGAACCAGTTCTATTTGCAGGGGAGGATATTCCTGCCCGGCCTATCCGCCCATCACGGCATTTACCTTACGGGATCATTCGAAAACCAAAAACAGAGCAACGGCTATACCTGGGATAATATCTTCTCCTTCCCCCGGGGATATATCGAGAGCGACGAGATAATCCTCGATCGTTTCTACAAGGTGACGGCCAACTACTCCTTCCCCCTGTGGAACGTCGATCTTCCGGTGTGGAAGCTCTTCCACGTAAAGAGGGTCACCGGGAATATATTCTTTGACTACGGCTTGGCTCAAAATGCCGACCGCACCCTCCTCTACCGCTCGGTGGGGCTGGAGCTGCCCTTCGAGACCTACCTGCTGATGAACGGCTACATGCAGCTTCGGATCGGGGCGCAGTTCGCCTACTGCGTCGACAACGACGAAGCGGCGGCCGCCCTTATGGTCTTTTTGAATTGAATGACTAAATCCTGGTTGGTCTTGTTACAGTCCCTCCGGCGCCAGGGCCCGGCGGTAGTAGCCTTCTATGGTACGCACGAATTTCTCGGGGGAAAGCTCGCTCTGGTAGAATTCCCGGGCGCGGGATACAACTTCTTCGTTTTGATCGCCGGAGAGGATAGCCTCGATCTTCCTGACCAGATCCTCCACCTCTCCGGTCTTAAAGAGGTAACCGTTTTCCTTATCCCTTATCAACTCCCGGTTGCCGCTGATGTCGCTGGCGATAACCGGTCTGCCCACCGCGAAATACTCCACCAGCACCAGGGGGGTGCCCTCGGAGAGGGAAGGGATGAGGAAATAGTCGGTCACCTTCCAGATCTCCTCGATCTCCTCGTAATAGTTTAGGTAGGTAAGATAATCCTTCGCCAGGTCGTCGTCGGTTAAGATGGACCTATCCTCCAACTCTCCTATCATCAAGAGGTTGGCCCGCAGGCCGTCCCGGTTGATCCGGTCCAGGGCGTCTATGGCCACCCGGTGGCCCTTCAGGCGGTCTATCCGGCCCACGATGGTGAATACCGGCTTGCCGTTATCCAGTTTGAATTTTTCAAGGAGTTTCTTTTTATCGTAGGAGGCAAGTTTCTGCATCGGCTTGTCGTCGATGATCGGATAGATCAGCTTGAACTTATCCTCGCGCTCGGAGCCCTCCGGCAGCAACGATTTCCCTTTTTCTAGAATTGCCCGGGATATCACCGTATTCATTCGGGCCCGCCGGAAGATGCGCCTTTCCAGGTCGAGCTGCCGCTTCTTCTTCCACAGCCCCAGTCCGTAGTTGGAGGTAAAGAGGGGCAATCCGGTGAGCAGGGAGAGAAAGTAAGCGTAGCGGTAAAACCAGTAGTTATGCCCGTGGATGATATCTATGCCGTTCTTTTTGCAGTAACTCCATCCCCGGGGAAGGCTGTGCAGGAAACGGCGGGGGGTGCACTTCACCTTGACGATGCGGACCGGTAGGCGGTGATAGCGCTCCTGCAGGGGCCCCTCATCCCGCCCCACGAATATATGGTGTTCGAAGCCCGCGAAGTCCGCCCGTTCCAGAAAATTTAGCAGGTAACCTTCCACCCCGCCCCGGTGGAAAGAGCTGGTGATGTGCAGTATCTTGATCTTTTTATTCATCAAAAAACTTTTCCAGGACGACCTTGTAATCTTCCTCCCGTCCGATATCGTACCATTCCCCTTTAAACTGGTAGACGTTGATCGGTTCCTTTTTTTCTATAAGTTTTTTGATCAGGGAGGGAAAATCGAAATGCTGCTTCCGGGGGATATACTCCACCACGCTCCGGTTCAGGACGTATATCCCGGTGCTGACATTAAACTCGTAGGTCGGTTTTTCGACATAATCTACGACCTTGCTGTCTTCCAGCTCCAGCACCCCCAGGGAAATGGGCACCTCCTTGCGGTAGGAGCAGATGGTGACCTTCTTCCCACCCTTCCTATGGCACTCCAGCAGGTCGTTATAGTCGAGATCGGAGAGGATGTCTCCGTTGGTCACCACGAATTCCTCTTCCAGGTCGTCGATCAGGGAGAGGCAACCCGCCGTTCCCAACGGCTCGTCCTCCACGAAATATTCTATCTCCACCCCGTACTTTTCACCGTTACCGAAATAGGCTTCGATAATGCCGGCCAGGTATCCCACCGTGAGAACGATCTTGGTTATGCCGCTTTGGGCCAGCTTGTTGATGATAAGCCCCAGGATCGGCTGATCCCCGATCGGCATCATCGGCTTGGGTAAAATAGTCGTGTAGGGCCGCAGCCGCCTGCCTTTTCCACCCGCTAAGATAACCGCTTGCACCGGCACTCTCCTTAGATATGGTAACTGCTGGAATCCTCCACGCCCGCGCTGCGGAAGAACTCCAGGACCTCCTTGAGCCCCTCCTCCAGGGTATAGGCGGGGGACCAATCCAATAACTCCTTGGCCTTCGAATAGTCGCAGAGAAGCTCCAACACCTCGCTCTTTTCCGGCCGGACTCTTTCCTTATCCTCTATCACCTTCAGCTCCTTGCCCAGGATTCCCGCCACCTGATCGATCAGATCCCGGATCGAATAGGACTCTCCCGTCCCCAGGTTGATCGTCTCCCCCCGTAGATCCGATCGTCCTCCGGCCTTCACGTATCCGTTCACCGTATCCAGCACGAAGGTGAGATCGCGGCGGGGAAAAACGGAACCGACCCGCACCTCGTCGCCCTTGAGGGCCTGGGTGACTATGGTGGGGATGACCGCCCGCAGCGATTGCCGGGGGCCGAAGGTGTTGAAGGGCCGGATGGTGGTGGCGTTCAGCTCGAAGGAGCGGCAGTAGCTCTCCACCAGCTTATCGGCGCCGATCTTGGAGGCCGAGTAGGGGGACTGCCCCTGCAGGGGATGCTTCTCGTCGATCGGCTTGTAGAGGGCCGTGCCGTACACCTCGCTGGTGGAGGTGTGCAGCAGATGCTCGACCTCATTTCTCAGGCAGGAATTCAGCAGGTTCACCGTGCCGGTGATGTTGGTCTGGATATAGCTCACCGGGGCAACGTAGGAGTAGGGGATGCCGATCAGGGCGGCCAGGTGAAAGACGACATCGATGTCGCGGGTCAGCCGGTCGCAGTAAAACCCGTCCCGGATATCCCCGAAAACCACCTCGGTTTCCTGGAGGAGCGCTTTGTCCAGGTGATTCAGATTGGCCATGTTCCCGGTCGAGTTGTAATGCAACAGGGCCTTCACCCGGCATCCCGTCTGTACGAGCTTCTCCACCAGGTGGCTGCCGATAAAACCGCCGGACCCGGTCACCAGAATTCGTTTTTTCGCTAGATCAGTTCCCATATTCCTCCCCCACTATTGTCTCCAGTGCCCTTCTTATATCATAGGCGGGCGACCAGCCCAGAGAGGCCAGTTTCCGGTTTTCTCCCGCCTGATAGTCTATGCCTTCCCGTACGTGATCGTCTTGCACTTCCAGTGCCAATTTCTCCATTTCCAGTATTTCTTTCAAAATATCAAGCACTTCCCGCAGGGGAACGCCCCGGCCGCCGCAGACATTGTAGATCTCTCCGCCGCTTCCCTTCTCGACGAGCAGGCTGAGGGCTTCGCAAACATCGTCGATAAAGACGAAATCCCGGGTGGCGTGCAGGGTCTTCAGCCAGACCGATTCGCTTTGGCCCTTTTTATACTTTACCATCCGTTCGATCACCGCGGGGATAAAATACTCCTTGCTCTGGCCGGGACCGATCACGTTGAAGAGGCGCGCCACGATCACCCGCTGCCGCGGATGATAGCTCAATCCGACCCTCTCCTGGAGGTACTTGGCCCGGGCATAGGCGTTCGCCGGCCTGCAGTGGGCTCCCTCGCCGACCACATCGAGCGAGCTTTTATAGACCGAGCTGGAGGAGCAAAAGACGATACGGGGATCCAAATCCATCTCCCGCACCGCTTCGTTGAGGTTGACCTGGATAAGAAGGTTGCTTTCGTAGATATCGGCCTCGTCCCGGGCGGAATGATAAGATTTCCCGGCCAGGTTTATTATCCCCTCCGGCCGGTATCTATCCAATACCATCGCGGCGTTATCATAAACCGTCAGATCGAGGAGTTCACCGTCCAGATAGTCCCCCACGGGGAAGAGCTCGTACCGGCCGGATAAGATTTTGACCAGGCGGCTTCCAATAAATCCATCAGCGCCTAGCACCAATAGTCTCACCTTATCAAACCTCTCGCCACGACCTCGATAAAACGCGCTTTCGGGCCCTTAACCGCGCGGGGCGTTTCCGGAAGCCCCCTACATCTATCGCTCAATGCTTCCGACCCTCAACCGCGCGGGGTGCTTTACTTCTTCTTGGCCTTTTTCAGCTTATCGAAACATTTATTGTCGGCCTTGAATCCCTTGGCCTTCTCGCCCACGCGGAGGATGGTCACCTTTTTGATCACATCTCCCTGCCGGATATTGTTCACCACGTCCTGCCCCTTCACCACGTGACCGAAAACGGTGTGCTTGCCGTTCAGGTGCGGGGTGGCCCGGTGAGTGACGAAGAACTGGCTACCGTTGGTGTTCGGACCGGCGTTGGCCATGGAGAGGATTCCCGCCTTATCGTGAACCAGATCGGAATGGAACTCGTCCTGGAATTGATAGCCCGGCCCCCCTCTGCCGGTACCGGTGGGATCTCCCCCCTGGATCAT